>JAZOCQ010000203.1:0-2672 GCA_045596565.1 Acutalibacteraceae bacterium | reverse complement strand
AAAATCTGATGGATAAAAACGGCATTTCTTTGTCTGAGGTTGCACTTACTTTTGTAGATAACGGCACTGCTACCGTCGGTGCGCAGGTGGCGACCGCTGTGGAACAGCAGGTTGTGAAACCGGTCGCGACGGTGGTGATGCGGTATGCTGTGGGTATTATTTTATTGTTGGTGCTGTTGATAGTTGCGGGCCTGCTCACTCGCGTAATCAGCAAAATTGTACGCATCAGCCCGCTTAAAGGATTGGATGGATTGTTAGGTGGTGTGTTGGGTGCCGTGAAAGGTGTTGTGTGGGTGTTGGTGCTCACGACAGCGGTGCAGTTAATTGCCGGCTTTACGGCGTCAGATGCTTTTATTTCGCAACAGACGATTGAACAAAGCGTTTTGTTCGGGTTTATTGCCGAGCATAATCCGGTGTTCACTGCCGGCGATATGTTGTTAGGTGTGCTGACTAAATAAAGACTGTTAAAAGGCTCACGGGAGGATTTTTCATGCAATTACAGTGGAAATGGACCATTCCCAATGTGTTGTCGCTCATTCGCATTGCGATTTTGCCGATATTCATTGTGATGTATATTTGGAGCCGTAATACTGCTGATGATACCATGCAGTATGCGGCGTTTGGCCTATTGGTGTTATCGGGTCTTACCGACTGTTTCGATGGATATATTGCACGCAAATTTCATCAAGAAAGCGAAATCGGCAAACTGCTCGACCCGGTTGCGGATAAATTGACGCAGGTTGCGGTGATGATTTGTCTGGCGACCCAGTATACGGCGTTTTTGCCGTTGTTGCTGATTTGCGTTATCAAGGAAAGCCTGCAAGGTCTTGGCGGTTTGATATTGCTCAGCCGTGGTAGCGAGATGCGCGCTTCCAAGTGGTATGGTAAGGTTTCTACTGTGGTATTTTATGTCAGTGTGGCGGCTATTGTATTGTGGAAAGATATGCCCGTACAACTGTTCCTGGCACTGGTGATACTTGTAGGCTTGTTAATGTTATTTGCATTTATACGGTATCTGTTATTGTTTATCAGTATTCGAAAAACTATTTCTGCATCCGCCGGAGATGGTGTGTCTGTTTCGGAAGGAGAGTAACCGTTCATGACCTTGTGTTCCCGTTGTCAAAAGCGTCCTGCCGTGGTGTTTGTGACGCGTATGGAGGGAGAAAATGTTATCAACGAGGGCTATTGCCTCACTTGCGCAAAAGCGCTCAATATCAAATCGGTGACCGATATGCTGGATAAATTCGGCGTAGATGAAGACGACATCGAACAAATGGAAAATCAAATGCAGGAAATGATGGGCGGCGAACTCGCGCAAGCCGACGAGGATGAGAATTTCAGCCCGGGCGGTGCACCGGTTTTCCCGTTTTTACAGAATTTGTTTGGCGGCATGCCGTCGGATAATGCGATGCACGCTCCTCAAAAGGGTAAGAAAGATAAAAAAGGCAAAGAGGGCGACCCCAAAGAACGCAAACGCCGTTTTCTTTCACAATATTGTCACGATTTGACCGCCAAAGCCAAAGCGGGTAATATGGACCCTGTCATCGGCAGAGAAGATGAAATCTATCGCGTCACCCAGATTTTGTCCCGCCGCACCAAAAACAACCCTTGCTTAATCGGCGAACCCGGTGTCGGTAAGACCGCTATTGCGGAGGGTTTGGCACAGCGCATTGCCGACGGTAATGTGCCGATGCGGTTGCAAGAAAAGGAAGTATTTTTGCTGGATTTGACAGCACTGGTCGCGGGCACACAATTCCGTGGACAGTTTGAAAGCCGCATCAAAGGTTTGCTGGACGAAGTCAAGGCGGAGGGGAATATTATCCTCTTTATCGACGAGGTACACAGTTTGGTAGGCACCGGTGATTCCGAGGGTAGTATGTCGGCGGCGAATATTATGAAACCGGCACTCTCCCGCGGTGAAATTCAGGTTGTGGGTGCTACTACGTTTAATGAATATCGCAAGCACATCGAAAAGGATGCGGCTCTTGAACGCCGTTTCCAACCGGTAACGGTGGAGGAACCGTCCATTGCGGAATCGGTTGCTATTTTGAAAGGCTTGCGTCCGCGGTATGAGCAGTATCACGGTGTGGTACTCTCAGATGAGATTTTGCACCGTGCGGTTACCTTATCCGAACGGTATATCACCGACCGCTTTTTGCCGGATAAGGCGATTGATTTGATTGATGAGGCATCTGCGGCGGCTTCGCTTGCCAATAAAGATGCGGTGCAATACGCTTCTCTGCAAAAAGACTGTGACCGTTTGCAGGCGCTCGAAAAGACGCAGATGGAAGCGGAAGCGGTGGATTATGAACAACTGGCGCATACCAGAGCCGAACTGTTGCAAGCACAACAAGCGGCAGGGGCGCTGGAGCAAACCGCTTTGCACGCACCGGTTACCGACGCGCATTTGGCGCGGGTGATAGAATTGTGGACGGGTATTCCCGCCGCGAAAATTGAACAAAGCGAACTGGGAAAACTATCCGCTTTGGAACAACGTTTGCGCGAAAAGGTGATTGGGCAAGACGAAGCGGTACATCTGGTGGCGGCGGCAGTGCGCCGTTCCCGTGTGCAAATCAGTCCTGTTCCGCGTCCCGCATCGTTTATCTTTGTCGGCTCTACCGGCGTGGGTAAAACCGAACTGGTGAAAGTGCTGGCAAATGAGTTGTTTGATA
>JAZOCQ010000202.1:0-6484 GCA_045596565.1 Acutalibacteraceae bacterium | reverse complement strand
GGTGCGCAGTTTCCTGATTTCCAATGCAATGTATTGGATTGAGGAATTCCACTTTGACGGTTTGCGGGTGGACGCGGTGGCGTCTATGCTGTATCTCGATTATAACCGCAAGGATGGCGAATGGATGCCTAACGTTTACGGCGGGCACGAAAACCTCGAGGCGATTGATTTTTTACGGCAGTTGAATCAAACGGTGTTTGCTTCACACGATGATGTGATGATGATTGCGGAAGAATCCACCGCGTGGCCGATGGTTTCCCGTCCCACCTCCGACGGCGGACTTGGATTTAACTATAAGTGGAATATGGGTTGGATGAACGATATGCTGCAGTATGCGTCTATGGATCCATTTTTCCGCAAAGACAATCATAATCGGTTAACCTTCTCACTTTTCTACGCCTTTTCCGAGAATTTTGTATTACCGTTGTCGCATGACGAGGTGGTACACGGAAAAGGCTCGTTGCTCAACAAAATGCCGGGTGACTATGAACAGAAATTTGCGGGGTTACGCGTATTCCTTGCGTATATGATGACCCACCCCGGCAAGAAATTGCTGTTTATGGGCAGTGAATTCGGACAGTTTAAAGAATGGGATTATCAAAGCGGCCTCGATTGGCTGTTATTGGAATATGAATCCCACCGTATGATGCAACATTATGTGAAATCGCTCAATCACTTCTACAAAGATAACGCACCGATGTGGGCGGATGATTTCTCGTGGAAAGGGTTTACTTGGATTTCCAACGATGACAACGCTAACAGCGTGATTGCATTCCGTCGGATAGACCCTGACGGTGACGAATTGGTGTTTGTGTGCAACTTCACACCGGTAATGCGGGAGAATTACGTTATCGGTATACCGACGGAGGGTGTGTATACGCCGGTGTTCAACAGCGACGCAGCGGAATTTGGCGGTAGCGGCAAACGGCTGTGTGCCGTGGAAACGACTGCGGAGCCGATGCACGGATATGAGCAGTCCGCGGCGTTTACGTTGCCGCCACTATCTGCACAGATTTACAAGCGCACAGGACCGGTAAAACGCCGCAAAAAGGTCGCGGTCAAAAAAGTCGGTAAAACCGACACCAAAATTGCATTATAATTTTTAGGGGAGGACTTTTAGTATGTTTCGCAAACAAGAATGTGTGGCTATGTTGCTTGCCGGTGGGCAGGGCAGCAGATTGTATGCGTTGACTCGTCGCATCGCCAAACCCGCGGTGCCTTTTGGCGGGAAATACCGCATCATTGACTTTCCGCTTTCCAACTGTATCAATTCCGGCATTGAAACGGTGGGCGTGCTCACCCAGTATCAACCGCTGGAATTAAGTGATTATATCGGTGCGGGTGAACCGTGGGACCTTGACCGTATGAATGCGGGCGTGCACGTCCTGCCGCCGTATCAGCGCAATAAAGGTGCAGACTGGTACAAAGGCACCGCCAATGCCATTTATCAGAACATAGATTTTATTGCGCGGTACGACCCCGATTATGTGTTGGTGCTGTCGGGCGACCATATCTATAAAATGGATTATGCGAAAATGATTCGCGCGCATCAGGAAAAAGGCGCCGCTTGTACGGTGGCGGTGTTAGAGGTGGAAATGTCCGAAGCCAGCCGTTTTGGTATTCTCAACACCAACCCTGACGATTCCATCTATGAATTTGAGGAGAAACCTGCTAACCCTAAGAGCAATCTCGCCTCCATGGGCATTTACGTATTCGATTGGAAAAAACTACGTCAGTATCTGGAAGCGGACGAGCAAGACCCTAATTCCAGCAACGATTTCGGTAAAAACGTGTTACCTGCGATGCTTGCGGGCGGCGAAAAGATGTTTGCGTACCGTTTTGAAGGGTATTGGAAAGACGTCGGCACCATTGACAGTTTATGGGAAGCCAATATGGACTTGCTGGACCCGAAAGTGCCGCTGGATTTGTCCGACCCCAAATGGCGGATTTATTCCCGTACCACCGGTTTTCCGCCGCAGTATATCGCGGCAGGCGCACAGGTGCAAAACAGCCTGATTTCCGAGGGTAGTAATATCGCTGGTAAAGTAGATTTCTCGGTAATATTCAACGGCGTGACGGTAGAGGAGGGTGCGTTGGTACGTGACTCCATTCTGATGCCGGGCACCCACGTTAAAAAGGGTGCGCACGTGCAGTATGCGATTTTGGCGGAGGATACTGTCATTGAAGAAAACGCTCGCGTCGGTGAACGGCCGGAGGATTGCCGTTCGTTGGAGGATTGGGGCGTTGCGGTGGTCGCCGAAGGCATCAAGGTAGGCAAAAACGCTTTTGTGCCTGCTAAAGCAATGGTAGAGCAGGATATGGAAGGAGCTGAGCAACATGACAAATAAGAGAGCAATGGGATTGTTGTTCCCGAACAAAGGCGATGATATGATACGGGATGTTACTACGATGCGCGCTATAGGTTCCGCGCCTTTCGGCGGCAGATATCGCTTAATTGATTTTACATTGTCTAATATGGTCAATGCCGGCATCTGCAAAGTTGGTGTGATTACCAAGAAAAACTATAATTCCTTGATGGATCATTTAGGTTCGGGTAAGTCTTGGGATTTGTCCCGTAAAAATCAAGGTCTATATTATTTACCGCCGCAAGGCTCGGATGAATTGTACGAAGGCCGCATTTCGCCGCTTTCGGATGTGTTGTCCTTCCTGCGTGCCTCTAAAGAGGAATTGGTGGTGTTGTCCGATTGTTACACGGTGGGCAATATCGATTTGGATGCATTGTTGGATGCACACGAAAACAGCGGCGCGGATATTACGATGGCGTATGTCAATGACACCCTCAAAGGCGCGTTTGACCATCCGATGGTTACGGTAGATAACAACGGGCGCGTGACAGATATTGTGTTTAATCAAGCAACCACGGCACAGGGCAATTTCTCTATCGGTATTTATGTGATAGACAAATCCAACCTCATCCGCTTGATCAAAGATGCTATCGGGCATAATTTGTTGCACTTCGAGAGGGATATTCTGCAAAAGCATATCGAAGAGTTACATGTGCAGGGTGTGGAAATCAAAGAAACGGCCATGATTATCAATTCTTTGGAACGGTATTTCTCCGCTAACCTTTCTCTGCTTGACCCGCAGGTAAGGGATGCGCTGTTTATGAGCGGGCGGCCGGTGTATACCAAGGTGCGCGACTGTGCGCCTGCCAAATACGGCTTACACAGCGCCGTTTCCAATTCTCTGGTCGGCGACGGTGCCACCATCAACGGTACGGTGAAAGATTCGGTCATTTTCCGCGACGTAGATATTGCGCGCGGTGCGGTGGTGGAAAATTGCGTGATTATGCAAGGCGCGTCCATCGGGGAGAATACGGTGTTGCGTAATGTTATCGTGGATAAGAACGTCGTCATTAAAAACGGCAGGGTGTTGCAAGGTTTTGTGACGCATCCCATCTATATTGAAAAGAATACGATTGTATAAGAGGTGACTGTATGAAAGTATTATATGCGGCAAGCGAAGCGCTGCCGTTTGCGGCTTCCGGTGGTTTGGCAGATGTGGCGGGTTCTTTGCCCGCGGCATTACGCAAACGCTTGGTCGGTTGTCGGGTCGTGATGCCGCTCTATGATGCGGTACCGCAGGAATTGCGGGATAATATGACCTTTTTGACCAGTATTTCGGTGCCGGTTTCGTGGCGTCGGCAGTATTGCGGTATTTTTGAAGCAAGACTCAACGGCGTTATTTACTATTTGCTGGATAACCAGTATTATTTCAAACGGCAAGGTTTGTATGGACACTTTGATGATGCCGAGCGGTTTGCATTTTTCTCCCGCGCGGTACTCGAAATGTTACCTGCGATTGATTTCTGGCCGGATATTTTGCACGTCAACGACTGGCAAACGGCTTTGATTCCGATATATTACACGCTGTTTTACGGCAGCAGACCGGAATACTGTGATATCAAGACAGTGTTCACCATCCATAACATTCAATACCAAGGTCAATACGGTATGGATATTTTGGAGGACGTGTTCGGTATTCCGCAGGATGCCGCCGGTTTGGTGGAGCAGGACGGTTGCGTGAATTTGATGAAAGGTGCGATTGAAACCGCACATAAAGTTACCACCGTTTCAGGCACCTATGCGCGTGAGATTTTAGACCCGTATTTCTCCCATAAATTAGACCCTGTGTTGCGCCGTAACGAGTGGAAACTGTCGGGTATTTTGAACGGCATTGATACCGATGGGTATAATCCCGAAACCGACACGGCGATTTGGGAAAACTATACGGTGGAAACGGTTAAAACGGGTAAAGCGGTAAACAAAGCCGCCTTGCAGGAACGTCTCAATTTACCCAAGCGTGCAGACGTGCCGCTGATTGGTATGGTCACCCGTCTTGCTTCGCACAAAGGATTGGATTTGGTCAAGCACATCTTTGACCGTTTGATGCAAGAAGACGTGCAGGTGGTATTGCTTGGCTCGGGTGAATGGGCGTTTGAAACGTTCTTCCGCGAGAAATATGCACAGTATGCCGATAAGTTCTGTTATTGTGCGGGTTTTGTACCGGAACTTGCGCATAAAATTTACGCGGCGGCGGATATTTTCCTGATGCCGTCTCAGAGCGAGCCTTGTGGTTTGGCGCAGATGGTGGCGTGCCGTTACGGCACGATACCGATTGTGCGGCGTACCGGCGGTCTTGCTGATTCGATTCGTGATTGCGGTGATGAAGGCGGCTTTGGTTTCATTTTTGACACGTATAACGCCGACGATATGTATGCTGCCATTGAACGGTCACTTGGCGCGTATGCCAATAAAGCCGATTGGCCGATTTTGGTGGACCGTTGTATGACCACCGATTTCAGTTGGGGCCGTTCTGCGAATGAGTATATCCGTTTGTATCGTTCGCTTGGTAAACGTTAACAAAATTTTCCTTGCACCCCTCTGTGCATGTGCACAGAGGGGGTCTTTTTGTGTTTTTATTGTTTTTTTGTGATTTTTTTGTCAAACTTTTTTCGAAATGCCGTTGACAGATTGATTTTAGGGGAGTAGAATGAGTACAATTATATATACGCGCAAAAAATAGTATGCGTATATGAAAGGAATGGTTTGAATGGCAAGAGTATACAATTTTTCCGCCGGCCCTTCTGTGTTGCCGGAAAGCGTTCTGCGCACTGCCGCAGAAGAAATGATGGATTATAAAGGTTCCGGACAGTCCGTAATGGAAATGTCTCACCGCTCTAAAACGTACGATGCAATTATCAAGGAATGTGAAGCATTGCTGCGTGAAGTAATGGAAATTCCGGATAATTATAAAGTGTTGTTCTTGCAAGGCGGCGCTTCTTCGCAGTTTGCAATGGTGCCGATGAACTTGATGACCCGCTCCGGCAAAGCCGACTACGTTTTGACCGGTCAATGGGCAACCAAAGCGCAAAAAGAAGCTGCTCGCTACGGCGAAGCGAACGTGGTGGCAAGTTCGAAAGATAAGACTTTCTCTTACATACCGAAACTTGACCCTGCGACCTTTACGCCCGATGCAGACTATTTCCATATTTGTATGAACAATACCATTTACGGTACGGTGTATCACGAACTGCCCGATACCGGCAACGTGCCGTTGGTGGCAGACATCTCTTCTTGCATTTTGTCTCAGCCGATTGACGTCAGCAAGTTTGGTATGCTGTACGCGGGTGCGCAGAAAAACATGGCGCCTGCCGGCTTGACGGTGGTTATCATCCGTGAAGACCTCATTGGCAACGCCATGGATATCACCCCCACCATGTTCAACTACCAGACCCACGCAGACAACGATTCTATGTTTAACACCCCGCCCTGCTACACCATCTACGTGGCGAAATTGGTGCTCGAATGGGTGAAAAATGAAATCGGCGGTCTGAAAAAGATGCAGGAAATCAACGAAAAGAAAGCAGCTTTGCTGTATGATTTCCTCGACAACTCCAAACTGTTCAAAGGTACCGTGGTGCCTGGGGACCGTTCTTTGATGAACGTGCCGTTTGTCACCGGCAACGAAGAGCTGGATGCGAAATTTGTCAAAGAGGCTGCAGCCGCGGGTTTTGTCAACTTGAAAGGTCACCGTTCGGTGGGCGGTATGCGCGCTTCTATCTACAACGCGATGCCGATGGAAGGCGTGGAAAAATTGGTCGCCTTCATGCAAGAGTTTGAGAAAAATAACGCCTAAGGGGATATTTGATTATGAATATTTGCACTTTGAATAAGATTGCCGCTTGCGGTACTGACCGTTTGGGCGGCAACTACACCATCACCGATACGCTGGAAAACGCCGCCGGTGTGATGGTGCGTTCTGCGGCGATGCACGATATGGAATTGCCGGAAAGTCTGTATGCGATTGCACGTGCGGGTGCCGGTGTCAACAATATTCCGATTGACGTGTGCAGTGAAAAAGGTATCGTGGTGTTCAACACCCCCGGCGCCAATGCCAATGCAGTAAAAGAATTGGTGCTGGCAGGTTTGTTCCTTGCTTCCCGTAAAGTGGTGCCCGCTAT
>JAZOCQ010000201.1:0-10867 GCA_045596565.1 Acutalibacteraceae bacterium | reverse complement strand
GATGCGGTGTTTCATCACGTGCGGCAGTTGCCGGAAATGATAGAGAATTTGCGTGCCTTGTGTGACGGTGAGATTGTCGCCGTTGCCGCGTCCGATCGCCCGCAACAGCGGGATGGCTCGTACATGCCTTGCTTTTTGGTCGGCGCCGGTGCGGCAAGAGAGATAGGTGCTCTTTTGCGTGTCCCGGTGCATTTTTTTACCCATCAACAAGGACATGTTGCCGCCGCGCTGTATGGCGCGGATAAGTTAGAGTTGTTACACGAGCCGTTTTTGGCGTTTCACGTGTCGGGCGGTACCACCGATGCCGTGTTGGTGCAACCCGACAAAGACACGGTCATTCGCTGTGAAGTGGTTGCCCGCTCACTTGATTTGAAAGCGGGGCAACTGATTGACCGTGTTGGCGGTATGTTAGGCTTGCCGTTTCCCGCGGGTCCCGCACTGGAAACGCTGGCACAGCAATCGGAACGCACGGATTTTCATCCCCGTATTTCGATGGATGGTGCGAATTGTCATTTATCGGGCGTACAAAACCAGTGTGAAAAAATGCTGGGGGACGGATATTCGCCGTCGGACGTGGCGTTGTTCTGTTTGCGCAGCGTGCAAACGGCGGTACTTTCCATGACCGCCGCTTTGCAAAAGGTATACGGCAACGTGCCGCTTTTGTATGCGGGCGGCGTGATGTCCAATCAACTGCTGAAAACGGCTATTACCAACCAAACAGGCGGCTTTTTTGCGCCGCCTGCATTTTCGGCTGACAACGCCGCGGGTGTTGCGGTGCTATGTCGTATCAAGGAAGGAGATTTGCAACCGTGACGGTCATTTCGGTCGGTCAACTCAATCGATATGTCAAAATGGTGCTGGAACAAGACCCGCATTTGGCACCCGTATTGGTGAGCGGTGAAATTTCCAACTTTGTGCATCATTATAAGTCGGGTCATTTGTATTTTTCTCTGAAAGATGAAACGGCGCTGGTCAAAACGGTGATGTTTAAAACCTATGCGTCCCGCTTGCGCTTTACACCGGAAAACGGTATGAAAGTAATCGTAAGGGCGCGGGTGTCCTTGTACGAAAAAGACGGCGCTTACCAATTATATGCCGAAGATATGCAACCTGACGGTGTCGGTGCGTTGCAGATGGCATACGAACAACTCAAAAAGAAATTAGAAGCAGAAGGATTGTTTGACCCCGGGCGTAAACGTCCCTTACCGCCGTTTCCGATGCGGGTAGGCGTCATCACCTCGCCGACCGGTGCGGCAGTGCGGGATATGTTACACATTCTCGCAAGGCGTTTTCCGCTTGCAAAAGTGGTATTTATGCCGGCGTTGGTCCAAGGAGACGGCGCACCGTCGCAACTGGTGGATGCGATACATCGCATGAACGAAGAAAACGCCGCTGATGTGCTGATTATCGGGCGTGGCGGCGGTTCACTGGAAGATTTGTGGGCGTTTAATGATGAAGCGGTGTGCCGCGCGGTAGCGGCATCCGAAATTCCCGTCATTTCTGCTGTGGGTCACGAAACGGATTTTACGCTGTGTGATTTTGCCGCGGATATGCGTGCGCCTACACCGTCTGCCGCCGCGGAATTGGCGGTGCCGGATGCTGAGGACCTTATAGTGCAGGTGCAACAGCTGGGTGCACGCTTGTCCATTGCGGTACGCACCGATTTACAAAAGAAACGGTTAGCGTTGGATGCTCTGCGTTCTAAACGGGCGCTCGCAACACCGCTGTATTATATCGAACAAACCGCTATGCGTTTGGATTATCTTACCCGCGCGTTTGCCGCTCAGGCACAGAATGTTTTGTCGGCGGGAAAAACGCGTTTGTCTGCCGCGGCGGCGGCATTGGACGCGATGAGTCCTTTAAAAGTGCTTTCCCGTGGCTATGCCATTCCGCAGAAACCCGACGGCGCGGTGGTGACCGGCGTTGCACAGATGCAGGCGGGAGATACGATTATTTTACAATTACAGGACGGTACAGCAAACTGTATCGTAGATAGCGTGAAAGGAGATGTCACCCATGGCTGAAACGATGACTTTCGAAAAAGCGATGAGCAGACTGGAAGAGATTGTCAGTGATTTGGAAAGCGGTAAATGCTCGCTGGATCAATCCTTGAAATTGTTTGAAGAAGGTACGAAGTTGACAGCGTTTTGCACCGCGCAACTGAAAACCGCGGAACAGAAAATTATCAAACTCACCGATGCCGCAGGGGAGGAATTTTCCGATAAGCAGGGTGAGAATATGGGCGAGGTGTTGTCTTGATATGGGTATTTACACCGATTTGTTGACAACACACTGTGAAACGTTCGAAAAAACGTTGCCGCAATATCTGCCTTTGATAGATGGCAGACGAGATACCGTGACAATAGCGATGGCGTATGCCTGTGCTGACGGCGGTAAGCGTATCCGCCCCGTGCTCACGATGGAATTTTGCCGTTTGTGTTGCGGTGATGCCGGAAAGGCTATGCCGTTTGCGGCGGCGATTGAAATGATTCACGCGTATTCCTTGGTACACGATGATATGCCGTGTATGGATAACAGTGCCGTGCGTCGCGGCAAACCCGCGGTACACGTGGCGTTTGGTGAGGATATGGCGCTTTTGACCGGTGACGCATTGCTGAACCGCGCGTTTGAAATCGTGTTGAGTGAAAAAACCGCTAAAACACTCCCCGCCGAAAGTATTGTGCACGCCGCGCGCGTGTTGGCGGATGCCGCCGGCATTGCGGGTATGGTGGGTGGACAGTGTATCGATTTGGAAAGCGAAGGCAAGACTATCGACCTGGAAACGCTGCAAGTGTTGCAAGACGGCAAAACGGCGGCGTTGTTGCGTGCGGCTTGCGTGATGGGCGCCGTTATCGGCGGCGCAAACGAACAACAACAGCGTGCCGCCGCTTTGTACGGCGAAAATATTGGTTTGGCTTTTCAGATGGTGGACGATATATTGGACGTTACTGCCGATGCGCAAAAATTGGGCAAACCGGTGGGCGGTGACGCCGAGAATGAAAAGGTGACCTATATCACCTTGTGCGGATTGGAGCAAACGCGTGCTTTGGCGCGGGAAAAGACCGAACAAGCGTTAAAAGTACTGGAAAGTTTTGAAGGAGATACCTCTCATTTGCGCGCGTTGGCGCAAGCTTTATTAGAACGGGATTGTTAGGGAGATAACAATGAAAGAAAAACAACAGTATTTGCACCGTGTGCAGGTACCGGAAGACGTCAAAAAAATAGAACAGGACGGTTTGGAAACGCTGTGCGCCGAAATTCGTGCGGAAATGTTGTCTGCCGTATCCGAAACGGGCGGACACTTGTCCTCCAATCTCGGTGTGGTGGAGTTGACCGTGGCGTTGTTGCGCACTTTTGACCTTTCCACTGATGCTGTCATTTGGGACGTGGGACACCAGTGCTATCCGTTTAAGATGCTCACCGGCAGAAAGGATAGCTTGCGAAAGATACGACAGATGGACGGTATTTCGGGTTTTCCCAACCCGAAAGAAAGTCCCTATGATGCGTTCGTTGTAGGGCACAGCAGTACCTCTGTTTCTGCCGCCAACGGTATTGCGAAAGCTAAAACGTTACGCGGCCAGAAAGGGTATACCATTGCGGTTATCGGTGACGGTGCAATGACCGGTGGGTTAGCGTATGAGGGACTCAGTAATGCGGGACGCAGTGACGACCGCCTGATTGTGGTGCTCAACGATAACCAGATGTCTATCAGCCCCAACGTCGGGTTTGCGGCACGGCATTTGTCTGCATTGCGTGCTCGTCCGCGGTATGTGCGATTAAAAACGCGGGTGGCAGAGGGATGTAAACATATTCCGCTGATTGGTAAGCCGATGCACAAACTGCTGTTACGCAGTAAAAAAACCATGAAACGATTGCTTTTCAAAGACGTGTCGTTCTTTGAAGACATGGGGTTTTATTATATCGGCCCTATCAATGGCCACGATTTGGACCAGTTAAATGGCGCTTTTCAAACGGCTAAACTGTTGAAACGTCCCGTGGTGGTACATGTCGAAACGGTCAAAGGCAAAGGCTATATGTTCGCGGAAAAAGACCCCGGAAACTATCACGGCGTTTCGCGGTTTGACCTTTCGCAAAAATTGGCACCGTCCACGGCGCGCACGTTTTCGTCGGTGTTTGGTGAAACGTTGGATGCAATGGCACAAAAAGACGAACGCGTTGTAGGTATTACAGCCGCTATGAAACACGGTACGGGTATGATACAGTTTGCCGAGCGTATGCCGTCCCGCTGTTTTGATACGGGTATTGCGGAGGCGCACGCGGTGACCTTTGCGTCCGGTCTTGCCGGCGGTGGTATGTTGCCGATATTTGCGGTGTACGCTACCTTTTTACAGCGTGCGTACGACCAGTTGCTCAATGATACTTCCATTATGGACAACCATATCGTGTTGTGCATTGACCGTGCGGGCATTGTGCCGGAGGATGGTGAAACCCATCAAGGCATTTATGACGTGCCGTTTTTGACGACTATTCCGCACACCACGATTTTCGCACCCGCCACCTTGTCGGAACTGCCGCTTTTGTTGCAACAAGCGGCGTACGATACCGACGGTATCGCTGCGGTGCGGTATCCGCGCGGCGGAGAACCGCTTTCCTTGCAGGACTATACACCTGACGGTGCACCGTTCTTCTTGGAAGAAAATGAGCAATCGGATACGCTGGTGGTGACCTACGGCAGGGTGTACGGCAATGTGTTAACCGCGGCGCAACAATGCGCGCAAGACGGTAAACCTGTATCGATATTGAAAATGGCAAAAATTTTCCCGCTTGAACAAGCGGTGGTACAAACCGCTATGCGGTACAAACGCGTTGTGTTCGTGGAGGAAGTGGCAAAACGCGGCGGTATCGGCGAATATCTGGCGGCGCGTTTGCTGGAAAGTGGGTTTAAAGGGCAGTATACCGTGCGGGCGATTGAACGGAATATACCGCCTTGCACGTTGGAACAGGGGATGTGCCTGACAGGAATGGATGTGCAAAGCCTGCAAAAATTGTTTGCAAATGAGGAAATTTAATGGATACCATGCGACTGGATGCCTTTTTGGTGTCACAGGGATTTGTCAGCGGCAGAGAAAAGGCGAAAGAATTGATAGGGGCGGGCGCTGTTACCGTCAACGACCGACAGATATATAAAGCGTCTTTACACGTATCCACATCGGATGAGGTGGAATGTGATACTTCTTCTATTCGCTTTGTGGGACGCGGCGGTTTGAAATTGGAAAAGGCGTTGCAGATGAGCGGTTTAGATGTGGATGAGTTGATAGCACTGGATGTCGGTGCTTCTACCGGCGGATTTACCGATTGTTTGTTGCAAGCGGGTGCGCGGCACGTGTATGCGGTGGATGTCGGCAGTGACCAGTTGCACCCCGATTTGCGCGCTGATGCGCGGGTGACGGTGCTGGAAAACACCGATATTCGCAGCGAAGCCGCAAGCACAGCTATACCGATGGGCGGGATAGACGTTTGTGCAATTGACGTGTCTTTCATCTCGTTACAACAGATATTGCCGTCGGTTTTACCGTTTTTGAAATCTGGGGCAACGGTATTGGCGCTTATTAAACCGCAGTTTGAAGCGGGAAAAGCTGCTTTGGGCAAACGCGGTGTGGTACGGGATAAAAAGGTGCAGTGTACGGTATTGCAGACCCTTTGCGGATATTTTGCGGCGCAAAATCTGCAGATTACCGCACTTTCTCATTCGCCGATAACCGGCGGTGAGGGAAATATTGAATTTTTAGTCGTTTTGGTGTATAGTAATACAAAAGCGGTGTCAGTAGCGCCGATTGATGTGCGTGAAATTGTGGACAAAGCGCACGAGATGTTGAAAAAAGGGGCGGAAAAGCTATGAAAAGGATAGCGGTCGTATCCAATATACATACGGCAATCAAGCCGCAAGACGTTGACCGTATTTGTGCGGTGTTGCGCGATTGCGGTGCAATTGTGCAGGAAATGCAGTTTTCGGCGGGTGACGCATTGTGCGTGCAAAATGTGGATTGCATTGTTGCTATCGGCGGGGATGGCACCATTATGCATATTGCCAAACAGGCGGCATCTCTTTCCATTCCCGTTCTCGGTATCAATAGCGGGAAACTCGGTTTTCTGGCGGGTATGGAGATGGACGAGCTTTGTTTGTTACAGGATTTGGTGGATGGCAAATACATCACCGAGGAACGGCTGTTGCTGGATGTGACGGTGAAGGGCACTGATAAGACATATCTCGCAATGAATGAGGCTGTGGTGTCCCGCGGCGCGCTGTCGCGTTTGGTAGATGTTACTGTTACGAGTGGGGAGAGAGAAATCATGTGTTGCCGTGCAGACGGCGTGATAGTCGCAACCCCGACTGGTTCGACGGCGTATTCACTGTCTGCGGGCGGCCCTGTGGTAGACCCGCAGGTGCCGTGCTTGTTGCTCACGCCGATATGTCCTCATTCTCTGTATGCGCGTTCGTATGTATTGCCTGCGCAGACTGAACTTTGTATGCGCACCACCGACGGTAGAGGGGAAACGTTTTTGACGGTGGACGGTGAGATGGAAGTGCCGCTGACAACTGATGGTACCGTATATGTAAAGCAGTCTAACTTAACAGCAAAATTGATTCGGCTGCAAGCGCGGTCTTTCTATGATGTTTTGGATAAGAAATTAATCGGCAGAGAGGGTGGACGTAAATGAAAGTAAGACGCCAAGCTGCAATATTGGAAATCATCCGCCGTCAGTCGGTGGATACGCAGGAAGAACTGCAACGGCTATTGAAAGAGGAAGGGTATCACGTCACGCAAGCGACGGTTTCCCGCGATATTAAGGAAATGCATCTGATTAAAATTCTGGATGCAGGCGGTGGGTATCGGTATTCGGTGGAACGGCACGAGAGCGTGCAGATTTCCTCCAAATTCCATTCTCTGTTTTCGGATGCGGTCACCGGCATCAATTTCGCCGGTAATATTGTGGTTATCAAATGTTTGAACGGTATGGCGCAGGCGGTTTGTGCTGCGATGGATTCGTTGCATTGGGAAGGTCTTATCGGTACGCTTGCGGGGGACGATACGTTTATCGGTATTGCCGCGAGTGAAACGCGTGCGGCGCAGTTGACAGAGGATTTGAAAAAATTATTGCGTGGTGCATAATTTCGAAAAAGAGGTGACGGTTTATGCTGGACAGCTTGCATATTGAGAATATTGCAGTCATCGAACGAGCAGATGTGCATTTTCATGACAGTTTAAACGTGCTGACCGGCGAAACCGGTGCCGGAAAATCCATTTTGATTGATGCTATCAACGCCGTGCTGGGCGAACGGGTGCGCCGCGATTTGGTGCGTACCGGTTGCGAGGAAGCACAGGTCTTTGCCACATTTTCGGACGTTTCCGAGCGGGTGCGGGCACATTTAAACGAAGTGGGATATCCCATGGAAGAAGATACTTTACTCATCCAGCGCACCATCCGCGCTGATGGTAAAACCGCGTGTCGTATCGGCGGACGTCCCGCGACGGTTGGATTGTTGCGGGAAGTCGGACGGATGTTGGTTAATATTCACGGTCAACACGAAAACCAGTCGTTGCTGGATGCTTCGCTGCATTTGCGGTATCTGGAAAATATGGGTGATTTTCACGCGGTGCGTGAGGCATACACAACGGCGTATGAACGGTATTGTACCATCAGCCGCGCTTTGAAAAAGTTACAAACCGCTGAAAGTGAAAAGTTACAGCGTCTGGATATGTTGCGTTTTCAAATTGAGGAATTGGAAAGTGCGGCGCTGGTGGCAGATGAGGAAAAACAACTGGAGGAAAAACGCGATTTTTACCGCCACAGCGAAAAAATTGCGGGATATTTACGAAAAACCGATGCGTTGCTAAACGGTGACGAAAACGGCGGTGCCGTATCCGCGGTAACGGTCGCGGCGGAAGCGTTACGCCATGCGGGTGCATTGGTAGGCTCATTATCACCGCTTTCTGAACGATTGCAATCATTGCTATATGAACTGGAAGCCCTGGGCGCGGAAGTTTCGGATTTTGCGCGGGATATGTGCTTTGACGAGGCTGACCGTGAACGGACGGAAGATAGATTTGCGCTGTTGCGCCGTTTGTCGCAGAAATACGGTGCCGATGCAAAAGGTATGTTGCAAATTTTGGAACAGGCACAAGCCGAGGTGCAGGCGATTGAAACAGCAGACGAGCGGGCGGCGGAGTTACAAGCGGAACTAGAAACTGCTCGCAGGGATACGTTTGCGGCGGCGGAAAAATTGACGCTTGCCCGCAAGGAAACTGCAAAGGAATTCGCAAAACGCGTGTGCGAAGAACTGGCGTTTCTGGATATGCCGTTTGTGCAGTTTGAGGTGGCGATTACGCCGGTTTCTTTGACTGCTACAGGCGGCGATAAGGTAGAATTTTTGCTGTCGGTCAACCCCGGCGAACCCGCAAAACCGTTGGCGCAAATCGCATCCGGCGGCGAACTTTCCCGTATGATGCTGGCAATAAAATCGGTGATGGCACAGGTGGATGATATCGACACTTTGATTTTCGATGAAATTGACACGGGTATTAGTGGTCATGCGGCGGTGAAAGTCGGCATTAAATTGCGGCAAACCGCCGGTCATCGACAAGTGTTGTGTGTGACCCATTTGGCGCAGATTGCTGCCCGCGCACATCACCATTTGCGTATACATAAGGATATTGTAAACTGCAGAACCTGCACCCGTGTGACGCCGTTGGATGCCGTAGAGAGTGAAAAGGAACTTGCCCGCATTATCGGCGGCAGTGTGACCGATGCGAATTTGAAAGCCGCGCACGAAATGCGTGTAGCAGGACAGGAGGAACTGTAAATGGCAATGAAACTTAACGATGAAAGCAAGGAATTTTTATATAAGGCCGTATTGCAACTGCAAACGGTGGAAGAATGTCGTTTATTTTTTGATGATTTATGCACCGAAAAGGAAATCGGTACCATGGTGCAACGTTTGTCGGTGGCACAGATGTTAGAGGATGGTTATAACTATGCGGAAATCGTAGAGGAAACCGGTGCGTCTACCGCGACTGTGTCTCGTGTCAAGCGTTCTTGTGATAACTACCGCATTGTGCTGGATAGGATGAAAGAGGATAACTGATATGGCGGGATACGGCTCGTTTGCCTATTTTTATGACCGTTTGACCGGCAACGTCGATTATAAAGGCTGGGCGGCGTACATACTTCAATTGTTCCAAAAACATGCGGATGAAAAACCACAGCAGGTGATAGACCTCGCGTGCGGGACTGGCAGTTTATCACTCGAATTGCTTAAAAACGGTGTGGACGTCATCGGCGTGGATGGCTCGGTGGATATGTTGGCGGAGGCGACAGATAAATTGATGCCTTACGGCGAGCGTGCGATGCTGTTGTGTCAGGATATGCGCATGCTGGACTTATACGGCACCGCTGACGGTGCGGTATGTATGCTCGATTCGCTCAATCACCTTTTAAAAACCGCTGATGTGCAAGCGGTGTTTGAACGGCTGGGTTTGTTTATTAAACCGGACGGGCTGTTTATTTTTGATGTCAATACACCGTATAAACACGAAACGGTTTTGGGGGACAATGCGTTTGTGTATGAGCAGGAGGATTTTTTCTGTGCTTGGCAAAACAGCTATTTGCCGCGTACCAAAGAAGTGGTGATGCAACTTGATTTCTTCGTGGAGGAAGACGGTTGCTATGACCGTTACAGTGAGCAAATCCGTGAACGCGTGTATACGGAAAACACCCTGCGCCGATTGCTGAAAGCGGCGGGATTTGAGGTGTTGGCAGTGTATGGTGAGCGAGAAATGCACCCGCCTGCAAAAGACCAACAAAGAATGGTATTCGTAACCAAAAATTTAGCAATAAAACAGAGATAGGAGCATATAATGGCAAAGGTACTTCGTTGTTTGACCGAGGATGCCACCGTGATGGCAATGGTAATAGATGCAAGTGATATTGTGGCGCAAGCGGAGCAGTATCATAAAACTTCTGCGGTCACCACTGCGGCACTTGGCAGATTACTCACCGCCGCTTCAATGATGGGCATTATGCTCAAAGGTAAGGATGATACCATCACGCTGAAAGTGCGTGCTGACGGCCCTGCTGGTATGTTAATGGCGGTGTCGGATAGCGACGGTAATGTGCGTGGAAATGTGGAAAATCCCGTGGTGGAAATCCCACTCAAAGCTAACGGCAAATTAGATGTCAGCGGCGCTGTGGGTACAGACGGTATGCTGTACGTTATTCGGGATATGGGAAGCGGAGAACCGTACGTGGGTTGTGTACCGCTTATCACCGGTGAAATTGCGGAGGATATCACTACTTATTATGCTAGCAGCGAACAAACCCCCACAGTGTGTGCGCTGGGTGTGTTAGTGGAACCTGATTTGAGTGTAAAGTATGCGGGCGGTTTGTTGTTACAGTTGTTGCCGTTTTGCCCGGATGACGTGATTGATAAGGTGGAAAAGAACATTGCGACCCTGCCCTCTATGACGCAAATGTTGTCGGAGGGGTTGACCCCGATGCAGATATGCGAAAAAGCCTTGGAAGGTATGCCGTTTGACGTGTTGGACACGTATGAACCGACCTATCGTTGCAACTGCAGTCGAGAGCGGGTGGAAAAAGTGCTGTTGTCCATGGATATAGAGGAACTGCGCTCGTTGCCGGATGAAAACGGAGAGGTGACAGCAGATTGTTCTTTCTGCGATAAAGTATACCGCTTCACCACTAAAGATATTGAGCAGATGATTGCCGGGCGTTTGCAGTAAATATATCGAAAAAAAATACGAAAAAGCACTTGACAAACACTTTTTATTGTAGTATTATAATGAGCGTCGCTTATGCGACCATGGGAGCATAGCTCAGCTGGGAGAGC
>JAZOCQ010000200.1:0-26611 GCA_045596565.1 Acutalibacteraceae bacterium | reverse complement strand
GATTTTATCCGTTTACGGGCAAACTACCATTGAAAGGTAGGTGCTGACAAATGCTCGGTGACCGCACAAAAAGGCGACTATCGTTTCTGATAAATTTTACATTCTGGGCGTTATGGATACTGCTCTTATTAGGCGCAGGGCGGCTGATTATCCGTATATTGTTACCGTTTGCCGCCGCGTATATCCTCGCATACACCTTACAACGACCGATGCGGTGGCTGGAAACGCGGTTTCGATTTACGCATGGGTTTGCCGCCACCGCCATGTGTGTAGTGACACTCGCACTGTTAGGCAGTGTGCTGTGTGTTGGCTGTTATCAAGGCGGGGCACTGCTTTGGCGGCTACTGAAGCAAGAACAGGTGCTCGACGCTCTGCAATATGGTTTTAGCCAACTGCGCCGCACCGTCGAAACACTGCTCACCCGCCTATCCGACGTGTTGCCCGCCGATTTGACGCATAGTATTTTACCGGCACTCACCTCACTGGAACAATCGCTTTTGCAATCGGGGGGCGCCGCACTTGCATCTCTTTCGGGCAATATACTGTCATTCCTCACCGGTGCTTTGCCTCGGTTTTTGTTAGGTTCTCTGTTTTTTATATTGTCTTTATTATTTTTCACGCGAGATTATGCACAAGTGTGCGGATTTTTATTTCGGCAAGTGCCCGCACCCCAACGCCCGCTCGCCACGGCGGCAGTGAGAGCGTTACGTCAAACAACCGTGCGCACCGTGCGCGCTTACGTTTTACTGGGACTGGTGACCTTTTTGGAAACCGCTGTCGGCTTTATGTTGTTGCGACTGCCGTTTCCGCTCTTATGGGCGGTATTCACCGCACTGGTAGATGCTCTGCCCGTGTTCGGCGTAGGTGCTGTTCTATGGCCGCTGGCGCTATACAAATTTTTGCTCGGCGATGTCGGCGGTGCTGTAGGCGTATTGGTTTTATACGCCGTGTGTACCGTCACACATCATTTGTTACAACCGCGACTGGTCAGCAAACAAACCGGACTGCCGCCGCTACTCACCCTCCTTTCCATGTATATCGGTTGGCGTACCGCAGGCTTAATGGGGCTTTTATCTTTCCCAATTCTCGCCATGGTTATCGTGCAACTGCAAAAAGAACATCATTTACGGATTTTTCGCTAAACGAAAAGGTGTTGTGCAACGCACAACACCTTTTTCATCCTTTGACCGCACCCGCCATTACACCTTTCACGATGTGTTTCTGACAAAGCGCGTAAAATATAATGACAGGCAGAATAGCCAGCACCAACAACGCCATATTGACACCGGTATCCACCGTGCCGTAGCTGTCCCGCACCGCCGTTTGAATGGCAATGGGAATGGTGGTATACCCCTTGGTTTTATCCAGTACCAAATACGGCAACAGATAGTCGTTCCACACCCACATGGTTTGCAAAATTGCCACTGAAATGTAGGTGGGTTTCATCACCGGTAACACCACCCTGAAAAACGCCGTAAACGGTGAACAACCGTCAATGGTGGCGGCTTCTTCTATTTCCAAGGGAATAGAACGCACAAACCCGCTGAACATAAAAACGGCAAGTCCTGCGCCAAATCCCAGATACACAAACGGAATGGTAAACGGTGTGTTGAGCCTCAACGTGTTTGCTACCATTGACAGTGTGAACATCACCATCTGGAACGGAACGGTCATAGAAAACACAAACACATAATAGATAAAACGACAAAATTTCGAATCCACGCGGCTGATGTACCACGCGCACATCGACGTGCACAACAAAATCAGAAACACCGATAACAACGTGATAATCAGACTATACAACGCCGCCGCGATGATGGGAATTTGTTCAATACCCGTTACAAAATTGGAAAGCCCTGCAACGGTGTTGCCAAACGGCAACGCGAAAAAGTTTTCGACAATACCACTCTTGGTTTTAAAAGCATTGTAAAACACGGTAATGAGCGGAATAGCATACACCGCGCACACCGCCGCAAACAACACCGACAGTCCGATTTGTGCGCGGGTATAAGGGATGCGGTTGGGAGTATCCCTGTTCATTGCTGCACCTCCTTTTGACGAGTGGCACGCAACTGTATGAGCGAAATAGCGGCTACCAACACGAAAAATACCACCGCCATCGCCTGCGCCGTGCCGTGTGAGCGTGCGCTGGTGCCATAGGTATCACTGATACACAGCGCGAGCATCTGGGTCATTTTGTGGGTGATGCCGTTTTCCCCTGTCACAGCAGGTAAACCCGCTGTCAACGCAAGGTTTTGATCATATAATTTAAAGGAATTGGTGATGGACAAGAACAGACAAATGGTAACGGAAGGCATCACCATCGGCAAAATGACTTTACCGAGTATTTGCCGCCCATTCGCACCGTCAATTTTCGCCGCTTCCACCAAACTGTCCGGGACTGCTTGCAACCCCGCGATATAAATGACCATCATATACCCGATTTGTTGCCAACACAGCACCATCAACAAGCCAACAAAACCAAACGTGCTGCTAAAACTCAAATCCTTGCCGAAAAACGGAATGAGGATACCGTAGTTTAACACCATTTTCCACACGTAGCCCAGCACAATACCACCAATCAGATTGGGCATAAAAAACACGGTGCGATAGAGGTCTCTGCCGGGGATACGGCGGGTAAGTGCATACGCAATAAAAAAGGCGGCAACGTTAATAATCGCTACAGCGCACAGTGAAAACGCCGCCGTGAACAACAACGATTGCCAAAAGTTGTATTGCCCCGACACCAGCACCCGCTCGTAGTTATCCAATCCCACAAACTTGAATTTTTCCAGCGTTTGAAATTCACAAAACGAGAAAAACAGTCCATACAAGAACGGCACCACAAAACTGATGCAAAACGCCGCCAGCGTGGGAAGCAGAAACAGCGGGGACCATTTTTTCAAAGATTTATACATGATTTTCTCCTCCCACAACGGCTGTTCTCAGGAATGATTTTTATCATACGCGGTTTTCCAACCGCTCACAAACGCCGTTTCCACTTTTTTCCACTGCTCGTCGGTCAAGCCGTTTTGCGCATACTGCAACAAAGCCGCGCCCACACCGTCTTTCCATTCATCCGACGGAATGGTAGCAAAGTTCCAGCTGACGGGCGTTTTGCCCGCCGCCACATAGTTTTCCGCTTCGCGGATGAGCGGGTTGGTGGATTGTTTCGCATTTTTAAACGGAATGGTAAACCCCATTTCTTCTGCCAAAGCGGTGGTTGCTTGTTCATCGGTTACCACCCATTCGAGAAATTTCAAAGTGGCATCAATATCCACGTCGCTCGCTTCCTCGTTGACGCACCAATAGTTTTCCGAGCCGGTGCAAAGCCCCTGAGTTTCCTCGCCGTTCACGCCGATATAAATGGGCAACATCCCAACTTCTTCTGCTTTTAACCCCTCTTTGGTGATGTCGCTCAATGCCCACGTGCCGTTTTGATAAAATACCGCTTCACCGCGCGCAAACTCACCCGCCGCTTCGTCACCCGTTTTTGCGCCAACGTCAGTGGGCGCACAAGTGGCGTTGTTTAAATACAAATCCCAAATCTGGCGGTAGTTACTCAAATACGCACCGTCCACCTCTTTTGCAGAGGTGATGCCTTTATCTTTGTATTCATAATATAACGGCAGGTTGGCAAGGTGCGTTTTAAAACGCCAGTCGGACGAATCGGTCATACCCGCTGAAGTGAATGCACCCTTAACGCCCATTTCGGTTTTGTGTGCTTGAATTTCGGTGGCAACGGTGGACAGCGCCGCAAAATTGTTGAGTTTATCCATCGATTTCACGGTGGACCAATCCGCTTTAAAATACTTATCCAACAACGTTTTGTTATAAATGATGCCATACGTCTCAATGACGTATGCAATGCCCAGCACATCGTCCCCATCCCGCAACGCAAACTCTTCTACGGTTAAATTTTTATACAATGCCGTATCTTTTAAATCATAGCAATACGATTCCCAAGACGCCAAACCCACAGGACCGTTAACCTGAAACAATGTGGGCGGGTTTTCCTTTAAAATTTCAGCAGACAAGGTGTCTTCATAGGTACCCGAAGCGGCGGTCACCACCGTCACAGGCACACCGGTTTTATCGGTATAGGTTTTGGCGAGGTTTTCCCACGCTTCTTTTTGCTCGGGTTTGAAATTGAGGTAATACACCGAGGGTGTGTCCTCTTTTTTTGCACAACCGACAAACAACGCTGTCAAAAGCGCCGTTACCAAAAGAACAGATAGAATTTTTTTCATGATAAACGCTCCTTTCTTTTGGCTATTTTACCCCGTAAGCAGTGTATCTATACGAAAATAAAAAAACGCGTCTTTCCGTTTTCATGGAAAGACGCGTTTTTATTTATAAAATTTCGCCGTTACTGTCGGTGAATATGACCTCTACATTTTCACCGTTAAAAACATATCCGCAACCCGCAAAATAGTTTTCACCGGGTTTGGAACCGGAAACCACCATACACGGCGCGTTGTCGCTTCCCAGTATCTCCAACCGATGCAGATGCCCGCAAATCATCACGTGCGGATGTATATATGTTCTTAAAAGGTTGGTCCATTCATCAAAAATTTCCCGCTCAATGTCAAACGGCGCGGGATGCGTGCAAGTAAACGGATTGTGCACCACCACAATGCGGGTGGCAACGCCTTTGGCGTCATACTCCTCGTTTGCTCGCGCAATCGCCTCTTTGAGAAAAGCGGTCTGTTGTTCACGGAACGCATGGCAAGCAACGGTGTATCCGTATTCGGGGTGGTGGTCGGGTTTATCCTCGCCGCAATCCAGCACCACACCCCAAATGCTGCCTAAACGGAACGTATAATAGGTATTGCCGCGGTCATTTGGCGTATATTCTGCAAATTTCTCAGCGAAATTTCCCCGCATATCGTGGTTACCGCGGGAAAAAACAGCGGGTTTTGCGCCGCCTGTCAGTGCGGCACAAATTTCATATATATTACTGAATTTCGACGGGTCGCCGCTGTGGTCAATCACGTCACCGTTAAAAATGAGAAAATCTATGTCACCAAACACCCTTGCCGCACGGATAGGCTCCTCAATACGATTATGCGCATCCGCAATGTGATACGCCCGTGCGCCGCTTTGAGGAACAGGATGAAAAGCGTAAGTATACATTTCCTCGGGTGCGGTTTCGGTGAAATACGGTTTGCGTTCGATGAGGGGGCGCACGCACACGGTGTATTCTCCCGCCTTATCCAGCGCCTCCATCGGCACGCTCACGCGGTGCATCTCCGAGAGTGAACACATAATACCGTTCGCGGCATCGTAATAGGTTTGTTCTCCCACCCGCACGGAAAACAGGGCGGGCACCGTTACCGCCGCCATAATTTGATAGGTCTTTCCCACCGCAAACACGGCAGGTGCGGTTTTAAGCATATCCGATCCCCCTTTTTTTACTATCTCACTATACCACATACGTATACCGTTTTTCAATAGAAGAATCACACTCTTTTAGAAAAGTAAGTTTTCGACAACATTTTACAAATTTAGTTGCTTTTCGCTCTGCTTTTGTTATAATAAAAGAAAAAGTGCAGAGAAGGGATGTCGTGAAAGAATTTTTTGGTTTTGGGGGATATACCCGCGAGCCCGAGGGATATCTGTCATGGCAACATCTCACGTTTGTGGGATTGTTATTGCTTACAATGGTAGTATTAGCCGTTTGGTTAGGCAACAAAAACAAAGAAAAAAACCTTTGACCAAAAACGCAAGGTGCTGATGGTTTCCGCCTTATTGATTGACGGGTTTGAATTGTTTAAAATCATCGCCCTTTGCATCCGTTCGGGCAGCACCCAAAGCATTTTGCAAAATTTGCCGTTGTTCTTATGCAGTATTCAGCTCATCACCATCCCCTTAGCCGCCTTTTCCAAAGGCAGATTGCAACAAGCCGCTTTGGATTTCGTGTTGATTTTCGGCATATTGGGAGCGGTGTTCGGCACGGTAGCCGCCGGACAAAATTATAACTGCTATCCCGTCCTTTCCATTGACAACGTGATATCCGGCATCACCCACTGTATTGCAGGATTTTCCTCTCTTTACATTTTATTTGCCAAAATGGCGGATATGGAAAAGAGAAACATCGGCATAACCTTTGGTATTTTGTTGGGTTTTTGCGCCATCGCTTATCCCGTTAACCTGCTGATTGACTACAACTATATGTTTTTGATGGCGGGGGACGGCACGCCCTATGATATTTTGTTTAATTTGGTGCAAGGAAACCCCGTTTTGTATCCGCTTGGTGTTGTGGGATTGTTCCTACTATATATCTGTGCCTTTTACGCCGTATTTTATAAGTTGCAGGCAAAAAAGAAAAAGTGAGCGTGCTACCCTAAAAAAGATACAACCCAAAAAAAAGCGACCCCACTACATTGGTGGGGTCGCTTTTTGGTGGCGCAAATTTCAAATTGCATGTTCGAACCGACAGATGCGTTTTTCTAACCAAAAATCCTTTTTCTTTTATCATTCGTTTTTATACTCTACGATTTTAGGGGTTTTTTCAAAAATTTTATTCAAAACATTGTAAGCGCGGCTGCGGGAAAAACTGAATTTGCCTATACCCTTATACTTCTTTTCCCCTATTCCGACAACCGTATCATCATAATCATATTCCATTTCATAATACTCCTCATAGGCACACGAAAGGTAACGTCTGGCGAAATGTGCGACGGTTGCGTCTTTATCATTCATGAGTTTTGCAAGATACAGCACTCCCTCATCGCCAAGCTTGTACAGCGTCGAAGTGTCTATATCTTCTAAAACTCCGTTTTTGTAAGCGGTATAGTTGTAATTTGCTATAACGTTGTTAACGTTTACACAGCCGAGCATAATCAGTATTATTCCCGCCACGATACATCCCGTTTTGATAACCTTAATTGACGGAACGTACAGCCTCACTATAAGGACAATGAATACAACCGCCAAGAAAATCATAAATGCACTTGTCGTAATTCTAAGCTCAGTCATACCAAAACTCTTAATATAAAAAATCATTTTGGAAAGTGCGGTTGCTATGATGATTAAAGTAAACACACCGATAAACGTACAAAAAGCACGGGATACCACGTGTATCTTTTCATTTTTCTTTCTCGATAGCAACAATATCGCAAATATGATGGCGAAATTTATCGCCGCAATTACGGTCATTTCGAAAAAGCCGCGTCTTGCATACTCCGATATCGAAAACTCGTAATCGGGAGGTAAAAACCCTCTGAACGCACTGAAAAAATAGGCTAACTGCGAAAACAAATAGCTGAGATAACAAATGGAAAGCACCGCTAAAAACGAAAATATTGCCGTGTCCTCTAAACCCTTGAATCCACTGCTCTTGATGGGCGGCAACGCTTTCTTTTTCAAAGAAAAACAGTATGCAATCAAAAAGACACTGATGATAAGCCCCAGAATAACTTCCACTATGAACAGTGCCATATTTTCAAATATCAATGAAACCATACCCCTAAACGCCGCATCAGAGGACATCAGCAAGGGAATGACCACAACCAAAATCGGAATAGCGGGCAGTATACCTAACAATATTTTAGAGAGCGTTTGATTTTTTCTGCTTGTTAAAAGCGAGGTTACCGCGTTGGGTAAATTGGGGAGTGCCAAACGGAAAACGGGAGAAAATATTTCTTTTAGTATACCTAAATCGCCCGTCGCTCTGTCTCGGCTAATAAGTGAAGTGAACCATATCAGCTGTAACAATGCCAATAAAACAAAACTCCAAAATCTAACCGCGGCATTAGAGGTTAGCGAAAAATTGAGCGATAATCCGAGGCTTATGATACAACATACCGCCCCATATACATCAATTTTAATTTCTTTGGTTTTCAAATAGGCCGTGATGGCGGTTAGCAGTATAACCGCCGCTATGGTAAATCCCGCCCTGAAACCTCCGAAAATGCCAAGAGCAGACAGTATAACCGAACCCACAACCAAGATACCTGCAAAAATAGTGTCCTTGCTGTTCATATCAAATCTTTCTATCGGTTTGGTGTACCATACATCGCTCGGTTCTGTTTGGGTATGCTTTTCAATATTGTGTTCACACATACGCGCTCTACTCCTTATCGGGAATATATTTCAGTATGTCGCCCGGCTGACAGTCGAGCTCTTTACATATGCTTTCTAATGTAGAAAACCGCACCGCTTTCGCTTTGCCTGTTTTGAGCACCGAAAGATTTGCCTGCGTGATGCCGATTTTTTCAGCCAATTCTGCTGAAGTAACACGCTTTAAAGCCAGAATGATATCTAAATTCACTTCTATCATCGTTTTTCTCCTTTAAATTGTAAGGTCACTTTCTTCACGGAGCTCCACTGCGGATTGCATAACGTTTTTCAATACCCTTAAAAGCATACCGGTGAAACCGCCGGCGGCGGCTGCAAACATAAACGGCATATAGAAAAATGCGCCTGCAAACGTAATCAAAGCTACCGCAAAGCAACACCACGAAACCGTTCTTAAACACTTCACGTTTTGTGGTATAAACACTTTTTCGTCTTTTATGTTGGAAAGCAACTTTAAAAGGGAAAATAAAATCACCAAAGCGAAAACACCGCAAGGGTAAAAGCAAAAACCAAAAACCTTTTTGAGCATCCTAAGCGCCTCTCCCGTTGCAGAAAAACCTCTGTATGCGGTCATATACAATTCAAAAATCGAGTTTCCGAATACAAATAAGACGAGAAGTATCACCAATATAGCTATACAAACGCCTATCGAAACTTTTACCGAAGTTTTATTTTTTACCATTTTTTATACCAATCCTTTCCTGTCGGTTTTCTATATACTAGCATCAATTTTATCGTTTGTCAATAATTTCTTATTGTTTTTCAATAATTTTATATCGTTTATCAATATATACAGTGTCTTTGTTTTTATTTTAAAAAATAAAAATGACACTTTCACGAGCGGAAAGTGTCATAAAAAAATGGACGCAAACACGAAAAATGCAGGTTCTCACCGAAAGACGCTACCAAAAAACAGCCACCCGAAAGGGTGGCTGTTTCTTTGGTGGGCGCAAACGGACTCGAACCGCTGACCTCCTGCGTGTGAAGCAGGCGCTCTAACCAGCTGAGCTATGCGCCCAAAATTTGGTGACCCGAACGGGAATCGAACCCGTGATACCGCCGTGAAAGGGCGGTGTCTTAACCGCTTGACCATCGGGCCATGTTGGTGGCTGTAATTGGATTTGAACCAATGACACTGCGGGTATGAACCGCATGCTCTAGCCAACTGAGCTATACAGCCATGTCATCCAATCCGTCCCTTAGGGTGATAAGAATAATCCGAATTCGTTTTAAAAAGGCGGATTTCCGCTCACTCTTCATTAAACCACTCGTTAATCCAAAAGGAGTAACTTGCGTTTATGCCTTGATTGACCAAAAATCCGCACTTTTTAAAATCTTCGACCTCAAAGCGAGAAGATTTCGAGGGATTTTTGCGCAATTTAGGCGAAGCAAGGCTGCCGCCTTGCAAGAATAAATTGGGTGAAAAGCACCGAAATGAGCCGCTTATGAGGCAAGTTCGGACTGTTCTTATCACCCTTAGCGCGGGGACGGATTGTATTATATAACATAGACTGTATGTTTGTCAACAACTTTTTTTAGTTTTTATTTTTTTCTTTTTCGGGCTTCGCAAATTTACCGTCCTCATCGTCAGTCTCATCGGTGTCCGCATCCTTAGGGGTGCGTTCCACGTGTACCGCATCAATGCGGCGGTCGTCCATCTGCTGTACCGTAAACACGATGTTTTTAAATGCCACTTGCGGATGCTCGTCCACATCAGGAATACGACCCAGTTGTTGCAGTAAAAAGCCGCCCACAGTGTCATAGTCACCCTCCGGCAACTGCACGTCCAGCAGGTCGCTGACCTCTTCAATAGAAGTAGAGCCGTCCACCTCAAAGCTGTTTTCATCCAGCTGGGTGATTTCTTCTTCCTCGTTATCAAACTCGTCCTGCATACTGCCCACGATAGCTTCCAGCAAATCTTCAATGGTGACAATACCCGCGACACCGCCGTATTCGTCCACCACAATCGCCATCTGCATCCGCTTGGCGGTCATTTCCGAGAACAAATCGCCGCAATGCTTGGTTTCTGGCACAAAATACGTTTCGCGCACCAAATTGCGCAACGTCACTTCTTTGGGCATTTCTCTGCCCACGTAAGGCAACAAATCTTTGATGTGCAAAATGCCGATGATATGGTCAATATCTTCCTCATACACCGGCAAACGCGAAAAGCCCTCGTCCACGCCGATACGCAACGCTTCTTCCAATCCGTCTTCGATATCCAGCGCCGCCACGTCGGTACGGGGGGTCATAATTTCACCCGCGGTGAGGTCATCAAATTCAAAGATATTGTTTATCATATCCTTTTGGACTTCTTCAATGACGCCTTTTTCCTCGCCAACATCTACCAGCATACGGATTTCTTCCTCGGTGACCTGTTCCTCGTCTGCATGAGGGTCCATACCGAACAGACGCACCATCGCATTGGTGGAAAGGGAAAGGAATTTCACAAACGGTTTGGAAATGGTTGCCACCACCCGCAGCGGACCGATAAATGCAAACGCAACTTTTTCCGCTTTTTGCATGGCAATGCGTTTGGGCACCAATTCACCGAATACCAACGAGAAATAGGACATCAGCAAGGTAATAACCACCACGCTGACCGACTGCACCAGACCCACTTGGGTCTGCATCGCAGGCACCAGTGCCACAAACCAGTCAGCGAGCGGTTGCGATAACGACTGCGCCGCCGTCGCAGAGGTCAAAAAACCTGCCAGCGTCACGCCCACCTGTATGGTCGCAAGAAAACGCGAGGAGTCGGCTGTCAGTGCCAACACCTGTTTGGCTTTCTTGTCGCCCGCTTCCGCCTGCTTTTGCAATTTTGTGTCGTTGAGCGTAATAATGGCAATTTCAGATGCCGCGAAAAACGCGTTACAAAGAATGAGTAAAAACAGCAGTACTATCTGCCCAATAGGAGCAGGGTCCATAATGAAAAGATTTCCCCTTTCAAAATTCGAATGTGATATTGTATACATATATCATTATCATATATTTTACCTGCTTTTTACCATTCTGTCAATGTGTGAAAACGCGAGAAAACAAGAGAAAATCCTATGAAAAACGACGAAAACGAAAGAAAGTAGACGTCGCACCCAGCGGCATTGCCCGCTTTTGCCGAAAACAGCCTTAGATGACAATCATTCCCTAAATAGGTATTTTATATGTTTTATATTGGTATTTTCCTTTAAAATAAGGCTTTTTTTACTTTACAATCCGCAAAAATTATGGTAATCTAATATTTGGTGCGGTGGGTCTGTACCGCCGTACACAAAGACGTTATTTTAATCCTTAAAGGAGGAATATATCAATGGCAAGAAAATTCAAGACCATGGACGGTAACAATGCTGCGGCATACGTGTCTTATGCATTTACCGAAGTCGCGGGTATCTATCCGATTACCCCTTCCAGTCCCATGGCAGACTACGTTGACCAGTGGGCAGCCGCAGGTCAGAAAAACATTTTCGGTACCACCGTTAAAGTGTCCGAAATGCAGTCTGAAGCCGGCGCCGCCGGTACTGTGCACGGTTCTCTGAACGCGGGTGCGATGAGCACCACCTACACCGCTTCGCAGGGTCTGTTGCTCATGATTCCCAACATGTATAAAATCGCGGGTGAATTGCTTCCCTCGGTTTTCCACGTGTCTGCGCGTTGCGTGGCGTCTCATGCACTGAATATTTTCGGTGACCATTCCGACGTGTACGCTTGCCGCCAGACCGGTTTTGCGATGCTCGCCGAAACCAACACCCAAGAAGTGATGGACTTGGGCGCTGTGGCACACCTTGCCACCATCGAGAGCCGCGTGCCGTTCATCAACTTCTTCGACGGTTTCCGTACCTCTCACGAAATCCAGAAAAAACAGTTTTGGGATTATGAGGATTTGAAAGAAATGTGCAATATGGATGCTGTTGCGGCGTTCCGTAAACGCGCACTCAACCCCGAGCACCCCGTGATGCGCGGTTCTCACGAGAACGGCGACATCTTCTTCCAACATCGTGAGGCTTGCAACAAATACTATGATGCCGTACCCGCTATCGTTGAGAAATACATGGACAAAGTCAATGCCAAACTCGGCACCGACTACAAACTGTTTAACTACTACGGCGCACCCGATGCCGAGCGCATCATCGTCGCTATGGGTTCTTTCTGCGACGTAGCAGAGGAAGTTATCGACTACCTGACCGCCAAAGGCGAAAAGGTCGGTTTGGTGAAAGTTCGCCTGTACCGTCCGTTCAGCGCGGAAAAATTGGTAGAAGCTATCCCCGAAACCGTCAAGAAAATTGCGGTTCTCGACCGTACCAAAGAGCCCGGTTCTTTGGGCGAGCCGCTGTATATGGACGTCGTGACCGCTCTGGCGAAAACCGGCCGCACCGCGAAAGTGGTGGGCGGCAGATACGGTCTGGGTTCCAAAGACACCCCGCCCTCCAGCGTGTTTGCAGTGTTTGAAGAACTCGCCAAAGATTGCCCCAAAGAGCAGTTTACTCTGGGTATCGTGGATGACGTGACCGGTCTTTCTCTCGAAGAGAAACCCGCTCCCGGCACCGCGGCTGCGGGCACCATCGAGTGCAAGTTCTGGGGTCTGGGCGGCGACGGTACCGTTGGTGCAAACAAAAACTCCATCAAAATCATTGGTGACCACACCGATAAATACGTGCAGGCATACTTCCAGTACGACTCCAAGAAAACCGGTGGTATCACCATCTCCCATCTGCGTTTCGGCGACCAGCCGATTAAGAGCCCGTACTATATCAACAAAGCAGACTTCGTGGCTTGCCACAACCCGTCTTACGTTATCAAGGGCTACAAGATGGTCAACGACGTCAAACCCGGCGGCGTGTTCTTAATCAACTGCCAGTGGAGTGCAGAAGAACTGAATGCGCATATGCCCGCTGACGCAAAACGCTATATTGCGGAAAACAATATTCAACTCTATACCGTTAACGCTATTGACCTCGCCGCACAAGTCGGCATGGGCAAGCGTACCAACACCATCCTGCAAGCTGCGTTCTTCGCGTTGGCAAAGGTTATGCCGATTGAAGAAGCTGTGCAGTATATGAAAGATGCCGCCACCAAATCCTACTCCAAAAAGGGTATGGACGTTGTGGAGAAAAACCACAAGGCTATCGACGCCGGCGTTTCCGCTTTCGTGAAAGTGGACGTGCCCGCCGATTGGGCAACTGCGACTGACGCTGCTGCCGACACCACTGAAAACGGTCCCGAGAAACTGGTTAAAATGGTGGATACCATTTTGAAACCCGTTTCCAAGATGCAAGGCGACTGCTTGCCGGTTTCCGCTTTCATGGACCACGCTGACGGTACGTTCGAGCCCGGCGCTTCCGCTTACGAAAAGCGCGGTGTTGCGGTTATGGTTCCCGAATGGAACGCCGACACCTGCGCAAAATGTAACAAGTGCTCCTTCGTTTGCCCGCACGCCACCATCCGTCCGTTCGCTCTGAACGCTGACGAAAAGGCTGCCGCTCCCGAAGGCACCAAATTCGCACCCAAGCCGGTTATTAAAACCGACTACACCTACGCGCTCGCCATCTCTCCGCTGGATTGTATGGGTTGCGGCGTCTGCGTCGGCGTTTGCCCGACCCACTCGCTGACCATGGTTGCACGTGAAAGCCAAGAAACCGAACAGAAAGTGTTCGATTACATGGTGGCAAACGTCTCCGAGAAACCCGAGGTTTGCGGTACTTCCGTGATTGCCAGCCAGTACAAACAGCCGTTGCTTGAGTTCTCCGGTTCCTGCGCGGGTTGTGCGGAAACTGCGTACGCTCGTCTCATCACCCAGTTGTTCGGTGACCGTATGTATATTTCCAATGCGACCGGTTGCTCCTCTATCTGGGGCGGTCCTGCCGCTACTTCTCCCTACACCGTCAACAAAGACGGCCGCGGCCCCGCTTGGGCGAACTCCTTGTTCGAGGATAACGCAGAGCACGGCTTCGGTATGTACCTCGGCCAGAAAGCTATCCGCAATCGTTTGATTGACCAAATCGAAGAAATGGTTGCTTCTGACAAAGCTTCCGACGCATTCAAAGCGGCGGCAAAACAGTTTATGGATACCGTCAACGACGGCAAAACCAACGGCGCTGCTACCGATGCTTTGATTGTCGAATTGGAAAAAGCCGCCGCAGAAGGTTGCCCGACAGCCGCTGCCGTGTTGGCTGACAAAGAATATCTGTCCAAGAAATCCGTTTGGATTTTCGGTGGCGACGGCTGGGCATACGACATCGGCTTCGGCGGTGTTGACCACGTGCTCGCTTCCGGCGAAGACGTCAACATTATGGTATTCGATACCGAAGTGTATTCCAACACCGGCGGTCAGGCTTCCAAAGCCTCCCAAATCGGTCAGGTGGCACAGTTCGCTGCTGCGGGTAAAGCCATCAGCAAGAAATCCTTGGCAGAAATCGCTATGTCCTACGGCTATGTGTACGTTGCACAGATTGCTATGGGCGCCGACATGAACCAGACCGTGAAAGCTATCGCGGAAGCGGAAGCGTATCCGGGTCCGTCGCTCATCATCGGTTATGCTCCCTGCGAGATGCACAGCATCAAGGGCGGCATGGTCAACTGCCAGGCGGAAATGAAGAAGGCTGTGGATTGCGGCTACTGGAATATGTTCCGCTTCAACCCCGCCCTTAAAGCCGAAGGCAAAAATCCGTTCTCGCTGGACAGCAAAGCACCCACCGGCGATTATCAAGAGTTCATCTTAAACGAAGCGCGTTACTCCTCCTTGACCCGTTCCTTCCCGGACCGCGCCAAAGAGCTGTTCGCACAAGCGGAAGCCGCTTCGGTTGCCCGCTACGAGCATCTGGTGAAACTCGGCAAACTATACGGCAACGAGGAATAATCCTCTGCTTCAATAAAACAATAAAAACCTGCCCTCTCTGTTGAGAGGGCAGGTTTTTTTAGGTGTCACAAACAACCTTTATGTCGTAGTATGGGAAAGGGCAGCAAAGTCATAGTTGCCATCCTTTGTATATACGAAATAGGAAGTATCTGCATTTGCTGTGCGCAATGCCTGTACCTGTGCCGCGAGTGTATCGCCTTCTAAGAGCAATAACGCGGCGGGACGGCTATTTTCCGGTTGTGCCGCCGCCCGTTTTTGTAACGCATCCTGCAACCGCGGTAACACGTCGGTTATAGTCTGTGCGGAAACTGCCAGCATCTCCCCCTCTACGGCAAGTTTTTCGCCCAAGAGGGATACGCGTGCATCCGCCAACACCGCCGCCGCACCGAGCGACAAGGGGTTGGTGTCGTAACCCGCGGTATGATTGCCGAGCGCGGCATTCGCGGAACACCGCAACAGTACAGGGATATCACACAATGTGTCCACACGACTCATAAATTTCTCCAACACCTGACCTTTGGTCAGCGTCGCGTCCCCTGCGGAAGTGAAATCGGATTGCGCGGTTTGGGTGGGGAAATACACGCCGTCCAGCATCAAAGCGCCCGCGCCCGCCATTTGCAATTCCTCTGCCAAAGCGGTGATATACGTCTGCGCGGCATCCGCATACGGATTGAGCCACGGTCTACCACCTTTTTGCGGATCGCCGTCATACCACATCCAATCGGTATGCCCCGCAACGGTCACCTTTGCCGCCGGTAAAGTGTACGGCGCTTTGATATCCTCAAACGCATACAAAAGCGGTATCGGTGCGATACCCGCCTGCTTGAGTACGGCAAACGCCTCGGTCAACGCTGACAATGACACCGCATCCGCCGTCGCGGCAGCAGCGGTAAGTCCCGCCTCCGTCCCGGTTGCATAATACAAATTACCGTCTTTATCTTTGAGTTCTATCACCGCGCAGTTAAAACCCGCAGCAGCGGCTTTTTGGGCGGTATCTTTCAGTGCTGCCGCATCCAAAAGTGCCGTATACGGCAACGAAAACCCGCGAAACTGAGAAGAAACGGTTACCGCGGGCGGTGCGGTGGTAACGGTGGTGGATACCGTACTGCCCGTAGTGGTGTTGGCGGACGGCGCTACGGTGGGCATTTCCACCTTGCCGCCCGAAAGCCATTTTGCACCAAAAAAGCCGGCGGGAATCACAATTGCGGCAACAAGCACCCAACCGAGCGCCTTTGTATACGGCGATTTGCGCCGTGAATAGTACCGCCTTTTGCGGTGTACTTTATACCCCATTAGAATCTCCTCCTAAATCAACGAAACGGACGACGAAAAACCGAGAATTGCCAGCGCCAACAGCCCTACATACACAAGCATAATCGGCAAGCCGCGGAATGCCGGCGGAATGTCGGGGTTATCCAACCGCTCGATGCCCTCGGCGGTAATGAAGCTGAGTACCACAAATCCCACACAACCGCCCAAAGCCAAACCGATAGCGCCTATCAGGGTGGTGGAAAAATTGTGGTTGCAAATCAGCGCAATACCAATCACCAGATTGTTAAAAGCGGCAAGCGGCAACAGTTTTGCGGTGCGCGCATACAGTCCCGGGAATGCTTTGGAGCAAACCAACACAAACAGACAGTACAGCAGCGCGACCACCGCCACGATAAGCAACGGACGCAACAATTTCGGCCAAAAATCAACGCCCAGTGCCTTATCCAGCGGGTAACAAATCGCCGCTGTCGCGACGGCAAAAAAGCCAAGTATCAGCGAAAAGATACCGATATCTTTGGGACGGCGCACAATACGCAATAACATTGACGAGCCAAAACCGGTTGTCAGTACAATATTTTGTGAGATGGCGGAGGCGAGCAAAAAGAGAACACTGTCCCACAGTTCATTCATGCAAAACCGCCTCCTCTGTTTCTAACGTGTGCATATATTTCTGCTTGATTTGGCGCAATAACGCCGCCATAAATCCCAGCAGAATAATTGCAGAGAACGGATACGCCGCTTCGGGGAAGCGCACCTGTAAATCCAGCGGCACGCCCCAAAGCGAACCAAAAACGGCAATTTCCCGCAAAGCAGAAACCACGCAAATCACCAAGCCGAAGCCGAAAGCCGTGCCCAATGCGTCGGCGATTGCCACCAGCGGATGCTGTCCCACCGACACGCCGCCTGCGTGGTAGGTGAACAACGTGTTGACCGCCATCAGCGGTAAAAACACATATAAGGACGCATACAGTTCGGGGGATACGTAAGCGGTCATTAAAAACGCGCATCCCACCATCATTGCCATGGCGAGTAACGTATACAGCGGCGCACGGAACACCGGTGATAACCGTTTGCCGATGGCAGACATGAGCAAACTGCTGGGGAACAGCACCGCCGCGGTACACACTGTCAGCGCTACCGCACGTTGCAAGGTAGTGCCCGCCGCAATGATGGGACACAAACCCAATCCTTGCACCAACACCACGTTATCCGTGGCAACCGCACGCATAAACGCGCGTTTCATCCGCGTTGCCAGTTTCACGTGCGCTCACCCCGCTTTCTGCATATACCGCCGCGTGCACGGATACCGTCACAGAAATACCAGCAACCGCGATCAAGCGGTCCTGCAATGGTATTGACCAGCAACACCGCAAAACACGCACCTTCTTCAAATCTGCCTACATGGCGCAACAACATCACCAAAACACCTGCCAGGGCACCGTATAGCACCCTCGCGAGCGGTATTTTGGGAGCGGTGACGGGGTCGTTAAGCAAGAAAATACCCGCAAACAACAAATACCCCGAACAAATTTCTGCCGCCACATTATACAAAATACCGTCCTCCGAACTGCGGGGAAACAGCATTGCGATAAACGCACAAACCGCCAGATACGCTACGGTAATCAACGGAGAAGCGGTGCGTCGCAAGAACAAAAAGACCGCCGCCGCCAATAACAGGAAAAACGCCGTCGCCCCGATAGGACCGCTCATTTTTTTCCATGCTACCGCTTCAAACGTGAACGCGGTTTTCGCGCCCGCCGCCAATTCCGCGGCAGGGGACATTCTGGTAGCAACATTTTCCATGACATTTCCAAGCGGTAATATCTGTTCAATGCCCGCATCGGGGTAGGTAAACACCCGCGCGGCAAAACATTGGGTCACCAGCGCAACGCCCGCCGCGGCGGGATTAAAAATATTACGACCCGTACCGCCAAACGGGATTTTTACTACAATCACCGCAAATGCAGATGCGAGCATCGGCACCCAATATGCCGTCATCGGAGACATCAATAGTCCGATTATTGTGCCGGTAACAATCACCGCACCGTCAAACACCGTAGGCCGCTGATGGCGCACGGCGTTGCCGATTAATTCACACACAACGGCAGATAAAACACTTACGCCGGTCAGCAAAACAGGACGCCAGCCGTAACTGAACGCCGAAAAAATCAACAAGGCGAGCAACGTCACCTCAACGTTGACCATAAAGGTTTCGTTGCGCTCAGGCGCACGCAACCAAGGGGATGTGGATTTATACATCATCATCGCCTCCCCAACTCATCAATACGCTGTTATCGCTTTGTGCGGCGAGCAAAACCGCGCCCATCACGTTACGTTTCGCGGGGCACACGTAACTGCACGCACCGCACGCATCGCACGCATCCGCGCGCAAGCGCGCCAACCGTTCATAGTGCATATTTTCCAGTCGCCGCATAATTTCATACGGTAACAAATCCGCGTGGCAAACCTGCGCACATCTGCCGCAACCGATACAAGGGTCGTTTTCTGCCGTGGGCAACTGCGACAACGCCAAAAGACAGGTCATACCGGGCAATACCGCGCACGCGGTATCAGGTAAAGCCGTGCCGGTGATGGCATCCCCCGCTATCACCGCCGCGGGCGTACCCACAACGCCGCAATGGTCCAGTATGGACTGCACCGGTGTGCCGATGGTCACACGGACATTTTGCGGTGCGGGAACCATATCCCCCGCCACTGTCACCACCATCGAGGCAACTGCTTCATCTTCATATATAGCGGCATATAACGCCGCCAGTGCTTGCACACCGATACGGCATACCGCCGCCTGTGTTGGTTTACAAAACTGTGTCACAGGATACAACGGCGCGGCAAAATACAGCTTCTCCGCCGGTATCACTTGTTGTACCCGCTCTTTCATAGCGGGATTTTCCAAACACACCGCGACGGTACTGCCCACAGCACCCACCGCTTTTGCGGCGAGGGCGAGGCCTTTGAGAACCGCCTCACTTTGTTCGCACAATACGCAAAAAGCGGCACTGGCAAACGGCTGTGCTTCCACCGCGTCAGCCACAACAAAACAGTCCTGTTTTTGCCAACTCTCCAATTTTTGATACAACGGCACGCCGTCGATTTCATCAATAATACCCGCCGTGCGCGCCGCTTGCACAATCGCAGGAGGGATAACGGATTTGGGGTCAAGTCCCAATCCCAGCGTCACCGTTTCGCCGTCTTCGGGTTTCACCGACCCGCAAACCACGTCACCGTACAACGGGTGATGCGCCTGGACATACGCAACCAACGTACCCGCCGCAGGGCTTGAGCAGGGCATACCGTTTCGGTCTTCATATATACTTTCACCTTTTTTCACGGTAGCACCGATGGAGAGCGGCACCGCTTCCGGTGTTTCGGTGAACGAGAGCGGCACTGTCAGCGTGGCGCGGCAATGCATTTGCGCCGACGGCATCAGAGCCGCAGGTAATTTTCTATCTTCGAGCTTTAATCCGCGTTTGAAAAACAGCATCCTATCATCTCCCTTTAGCCTATTCATCTTGCAAGGCCAATTTATTGTTGTGAGGTGGTTTATTTGCAGTTTCACACCATTGCAGACGGCCGTCTGCATATTCACATCACTGCGCACGAACTGCAACAATTCGGCGCAGACGAAACATTTTTGTCTCAACGGTCGGTCAAATCGCAGGCGGTTGTGCGCCGTATACTCAAAACGGTTTGCAAACAAATGCATCTGCCCGTTCACAGCATTCTGCACGTGAGTGCAACACCTACCGCTGACGGCTGTCTCTTGACGGTCACGCCGCCACTGGCGCCGCCTGCCGCAGACGGCGTGTATATCTTTGCACCCGCCAAACAAGACTTGCCCGCTTTAGCGCGCGCCTGCCGCGGGTTGCTCGCCGACAACGTTTTTGCAAGTGCGTTATTCCGTTTACAAGATGCATACCGCTTGTTGTTATATACCTTGGCACCGCCGCAGTCTCTCTATCCGCTGACGGAATTCGCGCCACTGGCGGGAAAGGGCAAACGCGCCGCGGCGCATATCTTAGAAATGGGTACGCCGTTATACCACGGTGACGCCTTAGAGCGCTTGTAATGCTTGCACCAAAGCAGACGGGTCGTCCATGTTGAAAAAGGCACTGCCCGCCACCACGATATCCGCGCCCGCTTGTGCACAAAGCGGTGCAGTATCTGCGTTCACACCGCCGTCCACCTGAATGGCGACCTGCAATCCGCGGCGGTCAATTTCGTCGCGGAGTTCGCGGATTTTGGGTAACATATCTTTCATAAATTTCTGACCGCCGAAGCCCGGCTCCACCGTCATCACCAACACCATATCCACCATCTCCAAAAACGGAAATACCGCCGCGGCGGGGGTATTGGGTTTTACGGTGAGCGCCGCTTTTTTGCCGGCAGCGCGAATACGCTGTAAGGTTTCAGTAACGGGTGCTTCCGATTCCACGTGGAAATTGATAAGGTCCGCCCCCGCTGCAATAAAATCATCCAGCAAACGGTCGGGATGGCGCATCATCAGATGTACGTCAAACGGCAACGCGGTATGCGGCCGCATACAACGGATAACGGGTGCGCCAAAACTCAAATTCGGCACGAACACGCCGTCCATCACGTCGATATGTACCATATCCGCGCCGGATTTTTCGACAAACTGCATGGCGCTTGCCAAATGCGCAAAATCACAAGTGAGTATGGAGGGGGAAACCTTCATCAAAGCCCCGCCTTTCTTTTCAAAGTATTTCACTATAGTATAGCATTTTTTGAAACAAAAGTCAATGTGACCGCATATAGCCGAAAAGAGTCGAACTCTAATCGGTCAAAAATGTATTTTGGCTTGATAACTGCGTTATTCTCGCTTGAAATATGTCGTATGACAAGAGCCAAGGCAATGTTTTCGTCGAAAAGGCGCCGCGTGGGCGATTAGGAGTTTGATTCTTTTCGGCTATAAAAAAATGACACTTTCGAAATCGAAAGTGTCATTTTTCGTTATTCTAAGATATACACGTTCATCGTGCGTCTACCGAAGCTGTTGCATTCGCTATAAGTGTCATAATACAAGTCCACCAAAATTTTACCGCTGCGCACAGCCCCGCCGGTATCCCCCGCCACCACATAACCGTATACGTGTTTGCCGTCTGCGGAAACAATCCACAGTTTGGTGCCGTACGGAATGACGCGCGGGTCCACCGCAACCACGCCTACCTGCGTTCTGCCGCCGGTGGCGGTCCAAGCGCCCGAATCACCGCGGTCGGTGGTGTAAGCAGTCGCTTGACCGGTGAGTTTTTTCTTATAATTGAGCGGTTGCGCGGCGCTGTCCAACGCAATGTCAAACGGCGCTTCGGACACAACATTGCCCACTTTGGTACCTTTTAAAATAATTTTCTTAACGGGTTGCGTGGTGACCTCGTCTTTCACCGTTTCGGTGGAAATCACTTCGCCGTTTTCCATGCGGTCACGGTAGGTGACGGTACGCACGCCTTCTTTCCCTTGTTGTTGCACCTTGGTAGCGCCTTGACGCAACTCAGAAGTGTAACGAGTTTCAGTGGTATATGCCACTTTAAAGGTCTTTTGATACTCTTTATACGCAACACGCGTAACCGCTATCACCAAACCGTCGGTGACAAAACTATCTTCCGATACGGTGAGCATATCCTGCTCGCCCAGTGTCACGCCCGATGCCGTAACGGCATCCTGCACTGTACTGCCCGCTTGCAAGCACAAAACAATTTCGTTTTCGTCAGCCCGCATAGTGACATTGTGTAATGTGAGCAGGTCACCGGTATAGGTGGCGGTGGTGGTCACGGTGGCGCTGGTAATCGCCTGCACGTTATTTTGGAGCACCTTGAAAGCACACACCTGCACATCGGCAGGCGGCAAAGGCTCTACCTCAGGCACAGCCACCTCTTGGGCAGCCATCGTGGGGAATGCGAGCAAAGTGCCGGTCAAAATTGAAACGCTCAGCACCATAGCCCACAGACGTGTACCGCGGCGAAGAATGCATTTGCGCACCGCCGTCATACACTTAGTTTTTATACTATGCATGTTCGTTTAAATCCTTTCTGCCGTCCTTACATATAGGGTGGGAAACCACTATGAAAAATATACAGAATTGATGTACACTGCTCGAGGCAATGTATGTGGGACGGCTTGTGGAAATGCGTTTTTCAATGCCTTTTTGTATTATACGCACAGTTTTTCGCTCTGTCAAACAACATTTTTCATAATATTTTGTGCAACGTGTACAAATAAGCGGGCAAAATCTACTTTATCGCCCTAAAATCTCGTTTCGTTTTTTAAAATCGTATCGGCAAGCCAACTTGACAAGATTTTTGATACAATCTGCCAATATATCTCCATATAAAAATAAATTTTTAGTCAAAGTCGCCAATTTGTTTGACAAGCACTACCATTTTTTACTAAAAATGGGCAAGAATTTTTAAAACGCGTAAAAACGCGAAAAGTTTGTGCAACCAGCCGAAAGGAGGCACAAAAACAGCGCTCAAACCACCTGAAAAACCGCTTTTTTGAGCGATTTTCCTGTCGATTTTTGAAGGAACAGCCAACAAAAATGAATAAAAATATAAAATATATGTATAAATATTCTAAGAAATGAAAAATTACCATTTTTTTATTTTTAGGGCTGAGGATTTTTTTACAAGCGTTTGCGAAGTTACGCGGGCAAACGTGTAAAACGAGCTTTTTAAGAGCAAAAAAAGAAAACCACCGCAGTCAGTGGTTTTCTCTTTATTATACCAATTGGGTGCCGTCGGGCAGTCGCCACTCGCCGTTTTCATCCATAGTGAGCGGCACGATGTCCGAATGGGTGTATTTGCGAATGTCACGCATACGGAACGTATCCGCTTCTCCCGCAAAGGTGTATGCCGCGCCGCGCCGTTTGGCGCGTCCCGTTCTGCCGATACGGTGCAAATAATATTCGTTCTCATCAGGGACATCAAAATTGAATACCGCTTCCACGTCGTCCACATCGATACCGCGCGCGGCAACGTCGGTGGCGACCAGAATTTCAAACTTGCCCTCGCGGAACGCGCGCATCACGCGGTTGCGTTGACCTTGCCCGATATCGCCATGCAAGCAGTCCGCACTGCGCCCGCTCTTTTGCAGTTTTTTGCCCAGTCCCATCACGGTGGTTTTGCGGTTGGCAAACACCATCACCCGATGATAGTCCATTTTATCAATCAGTTGGAGCATCGTTTCCAGACGGTCGGTGCCGTTAAACGCCAGTTCGTACTGGTCAATTTGCGGGCGGTTGTCACCGGCGGATTCCACCGTAATCTCCAACGCATCCCGCTGGTATTCCCACGCCACGTCCATTACCTCACGGGAAATGGTCGCGCTGAACATCACCACCTGCGTGTCGGCGGGGGTAGCGTTCAAAATACGGCGCACGTCTTTTACAAACCCCATTTTGAGCATTTCGTCTGCTTCGTCCAACACCACCGTATAAATATCGCCCAACCAAATATTCCCGCGTTCCATATGGTCCAGCAAACGACCGGGGGTCGCCACCACGATGTGCGGTTTCTTTTGCAAGGCGATAATCTGCTTTTTCATATCCTGACCGCCGTATACAGCCGCCACCCGCACGTCCGAACGAAACGCAATCAACCGCCGCAAATCATCCGCGATTTGTAAGCACAGTTCGCGGGTCGGGCAAATCACCAACGCCTGCAGATTGACAAGCGTGGTATCCAAACACTCAATCAAGGGAATACCGAAAGCGCAGGTCTTACCGGTACCGGTGGGCGCCTTGGCAATCACGTCTCTGCCTTCCATCATAACGGGAATGGTCTGCGTTTGTATGGGAGTGGGGTTACAAAATCCCATTTTCTCCAATGCTTTTTTGGTTTCGGGCTGTAAATCCAGTCCGTCAAACCCGTTTTCTATTCTTTCACTCAAACCCGTTCGTCCTCGTTTCCTCTGAATTACGACAGTATTCTAGCATACATTTGAAAATTGCACAAGTCCCATTATATATACCTCTATAATATATGATTTTCCTCTTGTTTTTTCAGTAAAATATGGTAATATAATAATGATACCTTCGCAGAAAGGACGCGAATATATGGATAACAAGAAGTTTTATATCACCACCGCCATTGCCTACACCTCCCGCAAACCGCATATCGGTAACACCTACGATATCGTGCTCGCCGATATGATTGCGCGGTACAAAAGAATGCAAGGCTTTGACGTGCTGTTCCAAACCGGCTCGGATGAGCACGGTCAAAAGATTGAAGAATATGCCAAAGCCGCCGGTATCACCCCGCAAGCTTACGTGGACGATATTTCCGCACAAATCAAAGCAGTGTGGGATTGTATGGACGTGACCTATGACACCTTCATCCGCACCACCGACGACTACCATGAAAAAACCGTGCAGAAAATTTTCAAAAAACTGTACGACCAGGGAGACATCTACAAAGGCGCATACGAAGGCAAATACTGCGTGCCGTGTGAATCCTTCTTCACACCGTCCCAGTTGACCGCCGACGGCAAATGCCCCGATTGCGGCAGAGACGTCACCGACGCCAAAGAAGAAGCCTATTTCTTAAAACTCGGTAAATACCAAGACCGCCTGCTCAAATATTACGAGGAAAACCCCGATTTCATTGCGCCGCTTTCCCGCCGCAATGAAATGATTAACAACTTCCTAAAACCCGGTCTTTCGGATTTGTGCGTGTCCCGCTCGTCGTTTACGTGGGGCGTACCGGTGCCGTTTGACGACAAACACGTGACCTACGTTTGGATTGACGCACTTTCCAACTACATCACCGGTTGCGGGTATGACCCCGACGGTTCCTCGGACAAATACAAAAAATATTGGCCCGCCGACCTGCACGTTATCGGCAAAGATATCGTGCGGTTCCACACTATCTACTGGCCCATTATTCTGATGGCGTTAGGTGAGCCGTTGCCCAAAAAGGTGCTCGGGCATCCGTGGCTGCTGTCCGGCGACGATAAAATGAGTAAATCCAAAGGCAATGTGCTGTATGCCGATGACCTGGCGCGTCATTTCGGCGTGGATGCGGTGCGGTATTATCTGTTGTCCGAAATCCCATTCGGGCAGGACGGCACCATCACCTACGAAAGCCTCATCAATAAGTATAACGCCGACCTTGCCAACACGCTGGGTAACCTCGTAAACCGCACCATCGCGATGACCAACAAATACTTTGACGGCAAGGTGACGAAACCCAGTGCCGTTGAAAATACGGATACCGCGTTGCTCCAAACGGTTGCGCAAACCCTCACGAAATACGTCGAATTGATGGACGAGTATCGCAACGCCGATGCTGCCGCCGCGGTGATGGCGCTGGCGGGTCGTTGCAACAAATACATCGACGAAACGGCACCATGGGCACTCGCCAAAGATGAGGCGACAAAAGGCCGTTTGAACGACGTGTTATATAATCTGTTGGAAGCGTTACGTATTCTCGGTATTCTCTTGCAACCGTTTATGCCATCCACCGGTAAAGCCATTTTGGCACAGTTGCAGGTAGACGATGCGCTGAGCACGCTGGATACCGCCGTGTTCGGCAAGGCAGACGGTTTTGCCGTCGGCACGCCTTCTCCGCTGTTTGCCCGCATTGATGCCCAAAAGAAATTGGCGGAAATTGAAGCGGAAAATGCCGCCGCGGCACAAGAAACCGAAACGCAAGGTGTGACGTTCTTGCCGCAAATCACCATTGACACCTTTGCCGCAACCGATTTGCGAGTGGCAAAAGTGGTCGCGTGTGAGCCGATTAAAAAAGCGAAGAAACTTTTGAAACTCACCCTTGACGACGGCTCGGGTACGCCGCGCACCGTCGCATCGGGTATCGCAAAGTGGTATACCCCCGACGACCTTGTCGGACACCACGTCATTGTGGTGGCAAACTTGAAACCCGCCACCCTGTGCGGTGTGGAAAGTGCGGGCATGATTCTCGCCGCCGACGTCCAAAAGGACGGCGAAGACGCCGCAAAAGTTATCTTTATGGATGACGTGCCTGTGGGCAGTAAAATTCGATAATGTAAAAAACGCCTTATCCGTCGGATAAGGCGTTTTCTTTTGACAATTGGGCATACTAAATGTGAGAGGAGTGCGATACTATGAAAAAACCGGACAAAAAACCGCCTGTCAGAGGCGAACAAGCCTACGCCACCACCGCTTTCGGTGTGGAAGCGGTACAAGGGATGCCCACCGACACCTACGAACTGTTGCACAAATACGGCACCTACGAAATCCAGCCCACCGCCGACTCGGACAACGAATTTCCCGAAATTGCACAAGGTCTGCCCAAAGCAAAACAACACAAAGAACTCGAACCCGATTTGAACGAGCCGTTCAGAGATTAAAAAACCGCCGTCGCATGACGGCGGTTTTCTTTATTCTGTTCGCAG
>JAZOCQ010000199.1:0-4716 GCA_045596565.1 Acutalibacteraceae bacterium | reverse complement strand
TCAAAGCGAATGCAGGCGCTGTTTGCAACCCCTCCACTGCTCGTTGCATGGCAAGAAAGGTAGCTTGCAAGATATTAAGCGAATCTATCTCCTCCACCGATGCGATCGCAACCGACCACGCCAGTGCGGTTTCACAAATCTGTTCAAACAGCGCTTCCCGTTTTTTCTCAGAGAGTTTTTTAGAGTCGTTTAAGCCCTCAATCGTCGGATGTTCAGGCAAAATCACCGCCGCCGCATACACGGGGCCTGCGAGCGGACCTCTTCCCGCTTCATCCACACCGCAAAACAAACCTGCATCGGTGTTGCGGTAGGCGGCGTCAAATTCATAGTTGGTCATTGTTGCGCCTCCTGCGGAAATTCCAGCGTGAGTTTACCGATTTTACCGGCGCGGTATTCATCCAGTAACATAATCGCCGCCCGCTCGGTATCAATCTCACCGCCGCGCACCAACATACCGCGTTTTTTGCCCACCGCTTGCAACAGTTCCCAACTGTCTTCGGTCAGCATATCCTCAGTAAGTTTATACCGTTCGATTAAAAGCTGTGGATACCCCTCACGCAAGGTGTCCAGCAACAAACACGCCATTTCTTCGATATCCAAAATCTGGTCTTTAATCGCGCCAGTAAAAGCAAGATGGCGTGCCACTTCAATGTCCTCAAATTTGGGCCACAACACACCGGGCGTATCCAGCAACTGCACACCGCCGTCCATTGTAAACCACTGGTTATGACGGGTCACACCGGGCCTGTCTTCGGTTTTGGCTTTACCGCCCGCCGTGAGTCGATTGATAAACGAAGATTTCCCCACGTTGGGAATCCCCACCACCATTGACCGTACTACGGGATTTTTGATGCCTTTTTCTATCTTTTTAGACAACTTTTCTTGTAACAAATCCCGCAACAACGGCACGTATTTCTGCAACCCCACACCGGTTTTACAGTCAGCGGTCATCACCGCAAACCCTTTTTCGGAAAAATACTGCATCCAACGTCGGGTCGCTTGCGGGTCCGCCATATCCGCCTTGTTAAGTACAATCAAGCGGGGTTTTGCGGCAGTGAGCGTATCGATTTCAGGGTTGCGACTGCTAATCGGAATACGGGCGTCCACTATTTCGGTCACTGCATCCACCAGTTTCAAGCTCTCTCCGATTTTACGGCGGGTTTTCGCCATATGACCGGGAAACCACTGAATTTGTGCTTTCTGCTCCATACGCTCCTCCTTTACGAGATTGTACCAACTCGTGAAAACGGCATCATACGAAATACCGCTTTACCCATAACATCTTCTTCACTCACAGCGCCGATAGAACGACTGTCCCAAGAGTCGCCGCGATTATCTCCCATTACGAACACATACCCCGCAGGTACCGTATACGGGCCTTCAAAATCCAAAACGGGTGTTTCACATTGCAAATACGGTTCTTCCAAAACCTCTCCGTTTAAGTATACAACGCCGCTGTCGGGGTCGATATCCACCGTATCCCCTTCACATGCAATCACGCGTTTTATCAACGGCTCTTCTGCATTTCTGTTTACCACAACAATATCACCATATTGCGGTTGATGATAAAACCCACTGACCACCAACAACGTATCGCCGTTTTGCAAAGTGTTACGCATAGAGTTACCCGAAACAGTCACCACGCGAAAAAGACAAGAAGTAACAATGGCGGCAATCGCCAACGCGACCAGCAATGCCTCCGCCCACTCATACACCGCGTTGCGGGACGCCATCTCCTCTTGTCTGATTTGCGTTTCCAAATCTAGTTGTTGATTTTGGGACATGATACACGCCTCACTACATCAAAATCTCGAAAGAAGACAACGGCCACACACGTAATATTGCGCATCCTACAATGTCCTCTACACGGACCATACCGATTTCCTCACTGCGACTGTCCTTAGAAATAGAACGGTTGTCACCCATCAAAAACACACAACCTTGCGGCACCGTCACTTCATCGGTCATATCCTTGGGCAATGTCTCACCTTGAATATACGTTTCGTTGAGCAACACCCCATTACGGTACACTTCACCGGTCTGTGCATCGATATAAACCGTATCGCCGCCAACAGCGATAACGCGTTTTATCAGCGGTTTATCGGTATAACGGTTGACCACAACGATATCTCCACAAGACGGCTCATAAAAATGCGTTTTCAAAATCAAGCGGTCGCCATTCAACAAATTCGGTTTCATCGAATCACCGTGCACACCGACCACACGAAAACAGAAGGTAAACAGCACCACCAGCAACACCATAGCCAGCAAAAACGCCTCGGTGTATTCGTATACCACTGCGAGTATGCCCTTTTTAGGCGCGTCTTCAAACCGCTTATAATGTTTTCCGTGCATGTAATACCCTCCTTTTCATCATACTTATCTCATTTTACCATACTTTTATCAGTATAACATATTCTTTCGAATAAATAAAGAAAAAAGGGACAAAAAGTCCCTTTTTTTCGAAAAATATTTTTCTTACTTAATCAATTCTTTGACCTTAGCAGCTTTACCAACGCGGTCACGCAGATAGTAGAGTTTGCTTCTGCGCACTTTACCGCGACGGACAACCTTCACAGCCGCAACGTTCGGGGAGTGCATCGGGAACACTCTTTCCACGCCGACACCGTAAGAAATACGACGGACGGTGAAAGTAGCGGAAACGCCGCTGCCCTTCTTCGCAATGACAGTGCCTTCAAAAGCCTGAATTCTCTCACGTTCACCTTCGCGGATTTTGACATCGACGCGAACGGTATCGCCGATTTCAAACGCCGGCAGTTCCGCTTTCATACTTTCACCGGCAATCAATTTTAATGCATCCATGTTCTAGCCTCCTAAAATTTTCAGACGTTCATGCCGCCAATCGGCAACAGAGGACCACCCGCTTTAATGTCGTGCTTACGCTGGCATTAATCCCCACAAAACGCCTGAACGCCTTGCGGATACCAAAACACGCGTAGTATATTACCATACATTTATTAAAAAAGCAAGCCTTTTTTATAATTTTCTAAAATATTTTTACAGTCAACGAAACACTTGTCCATCCTTATCATATAAAGCCTCACGCAAAACCTGTGCGTGCACTTCCCCCAACTGCTTTTCCAGTGCAGTGAGCAACAATGAAGGATTGACGGTATTCTCGCTGCTGCACGGCAACGTCACTGCCATCTCGCACCCGTCTTTTGTGGCTGTTACCACGGCGTGTGCAAATGCGGGGCGGATATCTATCTGTTTGATTTCCTTTTTCTTGGTACGCTTTTCCACCAAAATTTCAGGTTGCGCCAAAAACGATTTCATCTTTTCGGCTTCGCAAGAAAGCATGATGATGTATCGTGCGCTTGCCAATTCGCGCACCTTTTTGACCGCTTCAAACGTTTCCAAAATGCGCAATCCCTCGGGTAACGCCGCATTCATACGGTCGGTCACTTCTTGCAAGGGCATCTCCTCGGTCAGCCGCAGTTCCAATATCTCCCCCACGCTCTCAAAGCCAAGCGACAACGGTGCGGCAAAGGTGATATACGGATGACGGTTAAACCCCTCGGTATACCACAGCGGAATATGTGCGCGGCGCACCGCACGGATAACAGCGCGGTTTAAATCCAGATGGGAAATGTATTTTGCCCGTCCCGTTTTGGAAAACAACAGTCTAACGGTCTTCATAGCAAATCCCTCCTTTAAAACAGGTTGCACCGCATCCACTGCATTGCTGACGGCAATTGGGAGTGGTCACGCTCGCGTGCGCTTTTTCATTTTCACGCTGCAAAAACGCTTTGCTGACACCATAATCCAGATGGTCCCACGGGAAAATTTCATCAAAACTTCTGCGACGATTGGCGTAAAAGGCAGGGTCTAACCCCACCGTTTTGAATACATCCATCCACGCGTCAAAATCAAAATACTCGTCCCACGCATCCAAACGGAACCCTCTGCGGTGCGCTTCCAACAACGCCTTTCCTAAACGACGGTCACCGCGTGCAAACACTGCCTCAGCAAAGCTGGTTTTGGCATCGTGCCAACTCAGCGAAATCTTGCGGGTAGTGAGTGAAGATAACAACAACCGTTGTTTTTCCTCTAACTGTTCCATGGTATCCTGCGGCTCCCACTGGAACGGTGTGAACGGTTTAGGCACAAAGCAGGAAACACTGACAGAAACGGTCACGCCTTTCCCCTTAGCGCGGTCAGGTGTGTTATAAAACACGTTGACCACCTTTTGTCCCAACGCGGCAATACCGCGGATATCCTCCTCCGTTTCAGTGGGAAGTCCGTTCATAAAATACAGTTTCACGTTACTCCAACCGCCGGAGAATGCACGGCGGGCGGTTTCGAGGATTTCTTGTTCGGTCAAATTCTTATTGATGGCATCCCGCAAACGCTGGGTGCCTGCTTCGGGTGCAAAGGTCAAACCGCTGCGACGCAACACGTTGAGCCGTTTGGCAAGTTCTTCGGAAAATCCGTCTATGCGCAAAGAAGGCAAGGAAATATTGACCTGTTCCTTTTCCGCCCATTCCAGCAAACGCGGCAACAACGCCTCTAACTGCGTATAATCACTGGTAGACAACGATGCGAGCGAAAACTCCTCATAGCCGGTATTTTCGCACAGCGCGTGGCTTTGTCTGTCAATGGTATCCACACTCTTCTGACGTACCGGACGATAGATAAAACCCGCTTGACAAAAACGGCAACCACGGATACAGCCGCGGAAAATTTCGCTCATGG
>JAZOCQ010000198.1:0-17646 GCA_045596565.1 Acutalibacteraceae bacterium | reverse complement strand
CTGGCGCACGCGGATAAGGCCGTGCATTTCGCCGGAATCTTCGTTGCGGAATAGGGTAGAAGTCTCACCTAAACGCATCGGCAGGTCGCGGTAGGAACGTTGACGGTTTAAATACGCTTGATACTGGAACGGACAGGTCATCGGGCGCAGTGCAAAGCACTCTTTCTCCTCGTCGTCGGGGTCACCCAAAATAAACATACCGTCACGGTAGTGGTCCCAGTGTCCCGAAATGCGATATAAGTCGCGTTTTGCCATCAAAGGCGTTTTGGTGAGCAGATAACCTCTCTTTTGTTCTTCGTCTTCCACCCAGCGTTGCAGGGTTTGGATGACGCGCGCACCTTTGGGCAGTAAAATCGGCAAACCTTGACCGATAACGTCCACAGTGGTGAAAAATTCAAGGTCACGGCCGAGCTTGTTGTGGTCACGTCTTTTAGCTTCTTCCAGTTTTTCGAGATGCTGTTCCAATTCACTTGCTTTTGGGAACGCGATACCGTAGATACGTTTTAACATCTTGCGATTGGAATCGCCGCGCCAGTATGCGCCGGTAGCAGATAACAGTTTCACCGCTTTTAAACGACCGGTATCGGTCAGATGCGGGCCCGCGCAAAGGTCGACAAATTCTCCTTGTTTATAGAACGACAATGTTGCGTTTGTGGGCAAATCGTTGATGAGTTCGGTTTTATACGGCTCGTCTGCCATTGCTTTTAATGCTTCGTCACGGGAAAGAATGTATTTTTCCAGCGGCAGAGCCTCTTTGATAATTTTTTTCATTTCCGCTTCGATTTTCTCTAAAATTTCAGCGGTAAAGGTCATATCGGTATCAAAGTCATAATAAAAACCCTCATTGGTAGCAGGACCGATAGCAAATTTTACGTCGGGATACAAGCGTTTGACAGCTTGTGCCATGACGTGAGAAGCGGTGTGCCAGTAGGCTTTTTTGCCGTCTAATTGGTCAAAGGTCAAAAATTCCACCTCAGCGTCGGCGGTCAGCGCTTCGCGCAGGTCTTTGACTTCGCCGTTGACCTTCGCCGCACAGCAGTTGCGATACAATCCCATGGAAATATCACGGCACAGCGCATCCAGTGTGGTGTTTTCGGCGACCTCACGGATATCGCCGCGCAAATTGATTTTCAGCATACTTTAAAACTCCCTTCAAAAAGAAAAAGTCTCGTCCCCCGTAAAAAGGGACGAGACTGTAAAAGTTCGTGGTTCCACCCTCATTCAGCGAAGCATTCGCTCTTTGAGTGACCGATAACGGGGTCAGCCGTCACGCCTTATTTCGGCGCACACTCCAAGGTGGTATCTTTTACGGGTTCACGCGTTCTTACACCAACCGAACGCTCTCTTTGGAGAACACACGCAAAAGCGTATCCTTATCATCGTTTATGTGAATTAGTCGTTATCCTCAGCAAGAATATTGCGACGTTCGAACATCATGCTGATGTCGCTCAGCGGGTCGTCGTCCTCGTCCATAGGGGAGAGGGACTGCCAAGAGGGGGTATTGTTACCGCGCGCAGTGGGACCGATGACACCTCTGTTGGTACCTTTGTAGTCGTCGGTCAAACCGGTGGCAATCACGGTGACGCTGACGTTATCGTTGTCTTCGGGATTGAGTACGTAACCCCAGATAATGGTGGCATCGGGATGTACCACGTTGCTGACAGCGGAGGTCGCTTTGTCCATTTCGTCAAAGTCGAAGTCCTCGGGAGCGCACACGTTGATGAGCACACCGCGCGCACCGTCGATAGAGGTTTCCAGCAACGGGCTTTCGATAGCCGCTTTGGTCGCCTGCTCGGCGCGGTCGGCACCGGAAGCTTTGCCAACGCCCATGTGCGCATAGCCGGCGTCCTTCATAATGGTCAACACGTCAGCGAAATCGAGGTTGATGTCGCCGGGCATTTTGATGAGGTCAGAGATGCTCTGCACGCCTTGGCGCAATACGTCGTCCGCCATTTCAAAGGCGTTTTTCATGGTGATTTTGGTATCGGTCACTTCGCGGATGCGGTCGTTGGGGATAACCACCAAGCTATCCACGTGTTCTTTCAAAGCGCTGATACCGTCCAAAGCCTGCTCCATACGGCGGCTGCCTTCGAAGCTGAAAGGTTTGGTGACAATACCGACGGTGAGGATGCCGAGGTCTCTGGCAATTTCCGCGATAACGGGAGCAGCGCCCGTACCGGTGCCACCGCCCATACCGGCGGTGATGAACACCATATCGGTGCCTTGCAAAGCCGCCGCGATTTCGTCACGGCTTTCCTCAGCGGCACGCTCGCCGCGCTCGGGATTTCCGCCCGCGCCTCTGCCGCGGGTCAGTTTCTCACCGATTTGGATTTTCTGTTCGGCGAGGGACAGGTTCAAAACAGCAATATCCGTATTGATAGCGATGAAATCCACACCGTGAACCTCTGCACGAATCATGCGGTTGACAGCGTTTCCGCCGCCGCCGCCGACACCTACAACTTTGATTACGATGCCGTCAACGCACTCGTTTTCAATCTGCATCATAGCGCAACATCCTCCCATTTATATCCATTATTTTACACATCATCTTAAAAATAGTTCTACATATAATAATAGTATCATGTTGCGCGTAAAAATTCAATGTTTTTTTGAAAAAATTATTTGTTTTCCAGAACTTCTTTTGGGGTATAGACGATTTTATCGTTATTGTCGGTATTGTCGCTGTAAGAAGACAGGTCTAATCTGCCTGCAATCTCACCGCCGTTTTTTTCTAAAATCTGCGGTAGGGTTTTGGCAAACAAAGCAATTTCGGCATCTAAATTGCGTTCACTGCCCAAAAGGATGGTGAGGGAGTTTTTATAGTTGAGTGAAATGTTGGTTTTATCCCGCATATCAATGCCGAGCACGCCCTCTACGTTGTATTCTTTGATGGCGGAGAATACGGTATTGACGATACGCAAACTGCGCTCATCCATCGCCTCACTGCCAATTTGCGGGTCTTCGAGCGGTGTGGCACCTTGCAAATAAAAATATCTGCCGGGGCGGTCGCTTTCCATGGGAAAAACTTGCAAAACCTTGCCGTTTGTGCCTACTATCAGCCAATTACCTGCGTGGTACATAGCACCCATACTTTCGGTTTCGGTAATTTCGATGCAAAGAGAGTCATAGGTAACGTTTTTGACCGATGCGTCCTGCACATACGGGAAAAGTTGTTCGATTTTTTTAGCGGCGGCGCCTTTGTTGACCGAGAAAATGCTCTGTCCAACTTTCAAACCGCTTTCGCCGATGATGGCGGCATCGTCGTATTTGGTGTTGCCGCTGACCGTAATGGTTTTAATCGCAAAGCGGCTTAAAGACTCGTTTTGGATAGGCGCACTGTTACGACGCAGATACAAAATAGCACCCGCAAGTGCAAGGGAAATGGCAATAATTATGCAAAAAAGCACCACAACGATTTTAAATCGATTGCGTTTTTTACGCTTTTTTGCGGTTTTCGCGGGTGCTTTTGCCATATGTTTCGCCTCCTAAATATATTGAACGTCTGCGCCGACAGCGGAAAGTGTTTCCGCTAAGTCGGCATAACCTCTGAAAATATGTTCCAGTTGAGAAATTTCGCTTTCGCCTTGTGCCGCCAATGCCGCGACCACCAACGCCGCACCGCCGCGCAGGTCGGTACAGTTGGCAGCGGCGCCCGATAGGGCGTCCACCCCCTCCACCACCGCGGTGCGCCCTTCCACTTTGAGGCGCGCGCCGAAGCGTGTCAGTTCGTCTGCATAGGCGTAGCGATTATCAAAAATGGTTTCCACGAATACGCTGGTACCTTGTGCCACGCACATAGCGGCTACCAATGGTGCGGCGGCATCAGTGGGGAACCCCGGATGCGGTGAGGTGCGCACCAGACGTATCCGCTGTAAACGAGTAGGCACGGTACAACGTAAGGTATGGCGGTTGTGTTGTAATAGACATCCCGTTTCTTCTAACACTGCCGTGAAAGGTGCAATGTGTGGTGGGTAAATGCCGTTTAATACGATTTCGCCGCCTGTTGCTGCTACTGCTGCCATATAGGTTGCTGCTTCAATACGGTCGGGGATAATGCTGTGACGGGTGCCGTGCAGGTGTTTTACCCCTTCGATTTCCAATACGCCCGCCATAATACCGGAAATTTTGGCACCGCAGGCATTTAAAAAGGTGCAAAGGTCGTCAATTTCGGGTTCTCTCGCGGCGTTGCGGATAATCGTTTTGCCGCGTGCGGTGACTGCCGCCAACAAGATATTTTCGGTGGCACCGACACTGGGGAACAACAGCGAAATATCACTGCCGTGCAGTTCGTCTTGGATATGGCAATCAATATGTCCGTGTTCCTCGGTAATGTGTACGCCCATCCGTCGCAAAGCCGACAGATGCAGGTCGATAGGGCGGGGACCGAGTTCACATCCGCCCGGATAGGATAGATGCGCTTCGCCGTAACGGGCAATCAGCGCACCTAAAAAAATGATGGATGACCGCATTTCCCGCATTAACGCGTCGGGAATTTCGGTACGGTAAACGCCGCCCGGATGTACCGAGATAACCGGATATTCCGCGGTCACGTCACAACCTAAATGTTGTAAAATACGTACCGATGCTTCTACGTCGGAAAGTTTAGGACAGTTATGTATTTCGCTGACACCATCGGTGAGCATCGTCGCCGCCAATATGGGCAACACGCTGTTTTTGGCACCGTGGATTTGTACCGTGCCGTGAAGGCGGTTACCACCTCTGATTAACAACTTTCGCATAAGTTATTCCTCCTGTAAAACAGTAGTACAGGATAGAGTATGCAAAAGCGTTAAAAGGGGTGATTTCAGGCTTTTTGCAAGGTTTGTTCAATCACCGCCATAATGCGTTGGTCGGCGTCACGGATAGCCAGACGGGCGGCGTTCTCCGCCATTTTCTGCATACGCGCGGGGTCGTCGGTGATAGTTTTAATCGCCGCCCATAAGGTGTCGGCGGAAAGGTCTTTTTCTTCGATACACAAAGCGGCGCCCGCTTTTACCAATGTCATTGCGTTATGATACTGATGGTTTTCCGCCACATACGGAGAGGGGATGAGAATAGCGGGTTTGCCCGCCGCGGGGATTTCGCTTAACGTCATCGCACCGCAACGGCTGATAACCACGTCGGCCGCCGCCATACAGCGCGGCATATCGTCGATATATTCCCGCACCATAATACCGTTTGCTTGCAGGGGTACGCCCTTTTCGCGCAACAGTTCGCGTGTGGTATCCCAACCCGCTTTGCCCACGCCGTGGATATGTTGCAGGTTGCCTTGCGTGCGGCTTTTTTCCAAAACGCCGACCATCGCTTCGTTGATGCGTCGCGCACCCAAACTACCGCCGAACGATAGGATGAGCGGTTGGTCGGACAATCCCAACTCTTTACGTGCGGCTTGTTTTGCTGCCGTGGTGTGTAGAGTGGCAAATGCGGGGCGAAGCGGATTGCCGGTGACAATCACTTTACTGCCTGCAGGCAGATGCTTTCGCGCAGCTTCACTGCACAGTAAAACGGTCGCACCTTCTTTTGCAAGCGCTTTCACCGTCACACCGGGAAAAGCGTTGGATTCGTGTACCAAAACGGGAATATGCATTTTGAGTGCTTTGCGTAAAATTGGTCCGCAAACATACCCACCCGTGCCGATGGCGATATCGGGTTTAAATTCTTTTAAGATGGTAGCGGAAATACGGCTGGCAGCAAACATATAGTTGACCGCTTTGACGTATGCAACCATATTTTTGACGCTTATTTTGCGGTAAAAGCCTTGCACTTTGAGGGTTTTAATGGGATATCCCGCCTTGGGGACAAGTTCGGTTTCCATTTTCCCCTCCGCGCCGACAAACAGAAATTCGGCATCCGGGTGTGCTTTGCGGATGCTGTCTGCAATCGCGAGAGCGGGGTTGATATGACCGGCAGTACCGCCGCCGGTGACGAGAACGCGCATAGAAACGCCTCCTATTTTGAGTGAGTGGATTGTTTGGAAAGGGAAGATTGTCTGGATACGGCCAACACCAGTCCCATTTGTGCCAACAACATAACCAGTGAAGTACCGCCGTAACTGAAAAACGGCAAGCTGATACCGGTGTTGGGGAAACTGTTGGTGACTACCGCGATGTTGAGCAATACTTGTAATCCGATTTGCGCAGTGAGACCGGTGGCGAGTACGGCGCCGAATTTATCCGACGCGTGCATGGCGATGACAAACCCGCGCCAGATGAGCAGTGCAAATAAGATGATGATGAGCACGGCACCGATAAAGCCGAGTTCTTCACACACCACCGCAAAAATGAAATCGTTTTGCGGCTCGGGGAGGAACAGGTGTTTTTGGCGGGAGTTACCGGGGCCTTGCCCCAATAAGCCGCCCGAACCGATGGCGTACAGTGACTGCACCGTTTGCCACGCTTCCGAGCGTCCGTTATAATCGCGGTTAAATATTTCCAAGGGATTGAGCCATACGTTGATGCGTTCTTGTTCGTATCCGACCACGAATACCATCACGAAGATAGCGGCGGCGCCCAGTGCGAGAATGCCGATAAGATAGCTAAAACGGCATCCGCCCACAAACATCAATACCAAACCCAGCATACACAGCAAAATCGTACCGGACAGATGCGGTTCGATGATAACCAGACCGCAGGTGACACCGAGTATCAGTAATAACGGCAAAAAACCGCCGACAAAGGTTTTGATGTGTTTATAGTTGAGGGAAATGAGGTGCGCAAACAGCACAATCATAGCGAATTTTGCCACCTCGGAGGGTTGGAATTGAAAACCGCCCAGACGTATCCAACGGTGGATGCCGTCACTGGCGGGCATCAGCAGTGCCACGCCCAATAAAATGAGTGAAACACCCCACATCGGCCATGCTAAAATATGCCAGCGATGGTAGTCTACGAAGGACATGCCCAACATGGCGACAACACCGATGAGCGCGAAAATCAGTTGTTTCTTAATGAAGAAGAAACTGTCTCCGTTGTTCCAATAAAAGGAATAGGCATAGCTTGCGGAGTACAGACATATTAAACCGGTTACCAACACCGCCAGTAAGATGATGAGGAACGGCATATCAAAGCCGGAAGCGGCATACCATAAACTTTTTTTACGTTTACGGATAGCTTTGGTGGGGTCGGCTGTCATAGGAATGACCGACAATGCTTTCCTCTCCTTTCACAATAATCTCATTCTAAGTATGATGAAAAACAGGTGGTTTATACTGTATAGAACAGTATCAGTGCCAACACGCAACCTAATAGGGTAACGGCGGAAAACACGCACACGATGGTGTTTTCTTTCCAACCGCACATTTCAAAGTGATGGTGAAGCGGCGCCATTTTGAAAAGGCGTTTGCCTTTGGTGATTTTAAAGTAAGCAACCTGTAAAATGACCGACAGATTTTCCAAAATATAAATAATACCGATGGGAATGAGCAAGAACGGTACGCGCAGTGCGAATGCCGCACCGGTCAGTAATGCGCCGATATACAGCGAACCCGTATCTCCCATAAACACTTTGGCGGGATGCAAATTCCACAACAAAAAGCCTGCCAAAGCACCCGCAAAAGCGGTGATAAGGATGCTGATTCCCATTGCGGATGCCGCGCTTGCCATAATCAGCAACGCCAAAGCGGCAATTAGGCTGACACTGCCGCAAAGGCCGTCCACGCCGTCTGTTAAGTTGGTGGCGTTGCTCATCGCAAGCACCACGAACACACAAAACGGAATAAACCAAATACCGAAATCCACCGTGCCGATAAAGGGGATATACAGAATTTGCGCACCGGAGAAATATAAAAGCAATGCAAAAGCGACCGCCACCAGCAATTGTGCCGCCAATTTTTGTTTGGCAGTTAATCCCAAATTGCGTTTTTTCACCACTTTAATATAATCATCCGCAAAACCGATTAAGCCACAACAAATCGGCAACAAGAATGCGCCCAACAATGTTGCGGTGGATGCTGCCCAGGAGGTTAGCGGCTTTTGGTCTAAAAACAGTTGACAAACCAAAACGGTCAGTATCGTTACAACCGTCGTTGCAAGGATGAAGAGGATACCGCCCATGGTGGGGGTGCCTTGCTTTTTCTTATGCCAGTTGGGGCCTTCCTCGCGGATGGTTTGCCCGAAATGCAAGCGGGATAACAGAGGAATGGTCCATTTGCCCAGCAAAGCAGATAGTATAAAGGATACAAGTCCCGCCGTGATTAAGATGATAAGCCGTGTTGTGTTCATAATCATCGTCCTTACTTTGTGTATTACAGTGTTGCTAACGCCTCTGCGACGACCTCGCGTTCATCCAGATGGATGGTGCCGTCTTTTAGGATTTGATAGGTTTCGTGTCCTTTGCCGGCGAGTAAAACGGTGTCGCCGGGTTTGGCGTGCTTGATTGCCCAGTGGATAGCGTCCACGCGGTTTTCGATGACCTTCTTCGGCGTTTTACTGTCTTGTAGCCCTACGAGGATTTCCTCAATAATGGCGGTGGGGTCTTCGGTACGGGGATTGTCGGAAGTCACGATAACCACGTCCGAAAAACGAGCGGCAATTTCGCCCATTAACGGGCGTTTGGTGCGGTCGCGGTCACCGCCGCAACCGAAAACGGTGAGCAATCTGCCCGCACAACAGTCTTTCATGGTGCGACAGATATTTTCCAGTCCGTCAGGGGTGTGTGCATAGTCGATAACCACCGTAAAATCACGATTGGTGGGTACGATTTCCGCGCGCCCTTTCACGCCGGCGGCGTTGTATAGTGCCTCGGTGACCGTTTCAAACGGCACGCCCAGAGTGATAGCACAAGCGGCGGCAGCAAGACCGTTGTAAACCGAGAATTGACCGGGAATGTGCAGATGCACCCGCCCGATACGGTCAGAGTTAATCAGTTCAAACCGCACACCGTCGGGTTTGTGTACGATATTGCGCGCCACGAAATCCGCACCATCATTTTGCGCGGAATAATAGGAGAGCGGGCAGGGGATGTTTTCGGCCATACGCGCACCCCACGGGTCGTCAAAATTGATAACGGCGTGTTTCGACATGGAAAACAACTTTTTCTTTGCAAGCATATACTCTTCCATGGTGCCGTGATAATCAAGGTGGTCTTGCGTTAAGTTGGTAAACACACCCACGTCAAACGTACAGCCGCCTACGCGTTCTTGGTGCAGGGCGTGGGAGGATACCTCCATCACGCAATAGTCGCAACCTTCCGCTACCATCAACGCAAACAAACTTTGCAGTTCGTACGTATCGGGGGTGGTGCGTGCGGCGGGTACGATGCGCTCGCCTATCATATTCTGAATAGTACCGATAAGTCCCACCTTGTGACCCGCCGCTTCCAAAATGCTTTTCAGTAAACACACGGTGGTGGTTTTACCGTTGGTGCCGGTAACGCCCACCAAATGCAGGTGCTTTGCGGGGTGCCCGAACCAGTTGGCAGAAAGTGTTGCCCAAGCTGCGCGGGAGGCGGGGGTGATGATTTGTTGCGAAAGCCCTAAATCGCGCTCTGCCAGCACGGCAACTGCGCCTTTTTCCAATGCGCTCGCTGCGAAATCGTGTCCGTCGCCGGCGGTGCCGCAGATACACACGAACAAGGCGCCTGCTTCTACTTTGCGGGAGTCACAGGTAATAGAGGTGATTTCCGTTTGGGCGGAAAGCGTGTACGGTGACACCGTTACACCTTGTAACAATTCGGACAGTTTCATGTGTTCTCCTTTCTTTTTACCCTTAGCCACCGTCTGCGCTGTCATTATACAGGAACGATACGGTGATGCTGGTACCGGGCGGCACAGCAGTGCCGGCGGGGATGCTTTGTTTGTTAGCGGTGGTCTGTCCGGATTCCAGACCGACACCGGATAATATGAGGTTGAGTCCCGCGTTGGTGGCGGTGAGATTAGCCGCTGAAACGCTCATACCACTGAAATTGGGTACGGTGACCGTCTTGCTCAGAGCACTTTCATCGGTGTATAACACCACGACACCGCCTTGCGGAATGGATTGTCCCGCTTCGGGGATTTGTTTTAAGACGGTGCTGCCACTGCCGATAGTGCGCACGGTCAGATTTTTGTTGGCAACCGCCGCTTGCGCCACCGACAACGATTGGTTGACCACATTCGGGGTGGTGGTGCTCAATTTGGAAATCTCCGCTTCGGTGTATTTGGGTTCTACGCCGAGGTACGGCAATGTTTCACTCAACACTTTTTGCGCTACCGGTGCGGCAATTGTGCCGCCGAAGCGCACGGTGCATTGCGGTTGGTCCAGCAATACCAAAATGGCGACCTGCGGGTCGTCGGCGGGGGCAAAGCCCGCAAAAGAGGCAACTACTTCATTGCCTTCCATATCTCTTTTTTCGGACGTACCGGTTTTACCCGCCACGCGGTAACCGGCAACATATGCGCTCTTACAGCCGCCACCGTTAACGGCGGCTTCCATCATAGCCGAAACCTTAGCGGCGGTTTCGGCGGAAATGACCTGCCGCCTGACGGTAGGCTCGGTGTTTTTCACCACGTTGCCATCGCCGTCAACGATTTGTTGCACCACGTACGGCGTGAGCAGTTTGCCGCCGTTAGCGATAGTGGAGATGGCGTTAATCATCTGGATGGGGGTGACTTTGTTGGTCTGACCAAAAGCCGCGGTTGCCAAGGACGCTTCCGCTTGGTTTAAGGTCAGTTCGGAGTGATATAACCCTGCATTAGAGGTTTCGCCGCTCATATCGATATTGGTTTTTTCGGTGAAACCGAAAGCGGTGAAATATTTGAAGAAATTACTGCCGCCCATTTTTAAACCGAGTTGCATAAAATACGGGTTGCAGGAAGCAGAAATGGCGCCCGCCATATCTAACGTACCGTGGCCGCCTGCTTGGTGGCAACGGATGGTCCAGCCACCTACCTTGAAATAGCCGGGGCAACCGTAACTGGTTTGCAAACTGCCGATGCCCTCTTCCAGTGCGGCAGCGGCGGTGAATACTTTGAATACCGAACCGGGTTCGTACGTTTCGGACACTGCTTTGTTTTTCCACTGCGCTTGCAAGGCGGTGGTGCGTGCGGCACTTTGCTCTTCTTCGGGCAGTTTTTTGATAGCTTCTTCTACCGCTTGGTCGGCGAGGGTGAACGGGTTGTTGGGGTCGTAGTCACCTTTGGTCGCCATAGCGAGAATGCCACCCGTTTTGACGTTTTGAATGATGATACTGCCACGGTTAATCGTGCCGGTCTCAGCGACCGCTTCTTCGAGGTATTTTTCGGCGTACATCTGGATGGTTTGGTCCACCGTCAATACCAGACTGTTGCCGTCTTCGGCATCTACTACTTTGCTGTATTCCAGTTGGGTGGGCATTTCATCGCCCCAACCGTTTTGGGAGGAGATGATGCGGCCGGGGGTGCCGGAAAGCACGTCGTCGTAGGAGGCTTCCAGCCCTTCCAAACCGTTATTGTCTGCGCCGGTAAAACCCAGTACGTTTGCCAGCAGGTTTTTTTGCGGATAATAGCGTTTATAGTCGGGAATGATGCTGAACACGCCTGTCAGCTTATTATCGGTTACCCATTTTGTGAAGGCTTCCTTTTGTTCATATTCTACCTTGCTTTTGAGCACTTCATACTGGGAATTGGTCTTTCCGGTTTGTTTAAACACTTTTTCACGGTCGATTTCCAACAGGGAGGATAACTGGTCGGCGATATACCCGCGCAGTTCTTCCAACGAGTTGACACCCGCATAATTATCCAAGTCGGCATTTTCGATGTCTTTGGGGGACATAATCAGACGCCACACATCGGCGGATACGGCGAGCGGCTCCATGTTGGCGTCGTAAATGGTACCGCGTTTGGCGGGTACCACGCTGTCGCTCATTTGCTGTGCGCGGGCGCGGGATAACCAGTCGTCGCCTTGTAAGATTTGGATAAGTGCCATATGCGCGATAATGGCGAGCGCACACAACAGCATTACGATTAACACAAAAACATTGCGCGCGTTCATGGCGCGGGAGGGTTTGTTGGTGTGCGCACCTGTATTTTTGTCTTTTTTAGCCATTTCTTCGCCTCCTCCAAAATGAAGAAAAGAGAGTTAAGATATTCTCCCAACTCTCGGCAGTTTATATATACCTATTGTCTAAGGGAAAATCCTATGCCGATTTTACGAGAAAATATGGCAAACGGCTTTCCACAGTGATACAAACATATTCGGTGAGCCTGAGGCAACCGTGACGGCATCTTCGCCCGAAATGGTGATATAACACACTTGGTTGTTATCAGCCATGGCCATACCGTTCTCGAGAGCAAATTCATTGACGTTGGCGATGGAAGTTTTACCCGCCAATTCCGATTCCAAACGAATTTGCTCACTTTGCAGTTCGGATAAACGAGTTTCACTTTCGATGATGCGGGAATTGAGTTCGGTCAGTTGCACGTTAGAGGTAATGAGCAGACCGATAATACCCAAAACCACCAATGCAATCAGAATGTATGCAGATACATTGAGTGCCGATTGGAGGCGCGCGCGGCGGGATTTGCTTTTGAGTTCTTTTTTATTGGGTTTTAAAGCAACCAGCTTTGCTTTTTTGCTTTCGAACAGCGACAAATCGTATGCGGCATACTGGCTGTTTTGCATCGCTATTCCTCCTTTTTACATTCCTTAATGTTTAATATCGTTGGTGCGCCCGCTTGATGCAACGCAGTTTTGCGGAGCGGGAACGCGGATTTTGTTCAACTTCTTCTTTGGACGCGGTGACAGGTTTGGTCGGTATACCCGCGGGGGTTCTGCCGCAAGTACAGATGGGAAAATCTTTCGGGCAGATACATCCTTGTTTTAGTTCGTTAAACCGTTGTTTGACAATACGGTCTTCCAGAGAATGAAAGGTGATAACGGCGAGGATACCGCCGTCTTTCAAGCAATCAAAAGCGGTGTCAAGAGTTGCAGACAAGCAATCCAGTTCTCCGTTGACCGCAATACGTAGGGCTTGGAACACGCGCCTTGCGGGATGACCGTCTCGCCGTGCGGCGGCGGGAACGGCGTTGGCGATGATATCTGCCAACTGTAAGGTGGTGAGGATGGGGGATTGTGCTCTGCGTTGCACGATTGCCGATGAGATGCGGCGAGAAAATTTTTCTTCGCCGAAATCAAAAAAGATTTTGGAAAGTTCTTGTTCGGAAAGGCTGTTCACCAAATCGGCGGCACTGGTGCCGCTTTGGCTCATACGCATATCCAGCGGCGCATCGCTGTGGTACGAAAATCCGCGTTCACCCGCGTCCAATTGGTGGGAAGAAACGCCTATATCCAATAAAATGCCGTCCACGGCACAGATGCCGTGGTCGTGCAGCACCTTGTCCATTTCGGTGAAATTAGAGTGCACGACGGTAGCGGGTAATCCTTGCAATCGCGCGCCCGCTTCTTTGATGGCGTCGGGGTCGCGGTCAAGGGAAATCAGTCTACCGGAAGTCAGGCGACTTGCAATGGCGAAACTGTGTCCGCCGCCACCCGCGGTGCCGTCGATGTAAATGCCGTTTGGTTGTATCTGTAAGGCGTCAACGGTCTCTTGCAACAAGACCGGAATATGATACTGTGTGCCGCCGGTCATGTGTGTCACGCCTTTCAAAATCCTAATTTTGTAAATTCCGCTTCCAAAGTTTCGGGGGTGAGCTGTTTGGTTTGCTCCTCATACAACGTCGGGTCCCAAATTTCCGCGCGCATACCCGCACCGATAACCAATGCCGCTTTTTCCAAACCGGCATATTGTAACAAGTGCTTGGGTAACAGGATACGCCCTTGCGCATCGGGGGTGACGTCCTCGGCATTAGAGGTGAGTTGACGCATCAGCGCACGTCCTTGGGTCATCGGCAAAGCGGCGATACCGCCGAGCAATGCGTCCCACTCTTCGGTGGAATATAAGCAGATGCAACGGTCTAAAACTGCCGCTGCAATAAAACTTTCGCCGAGCTTTTCACGCAATTTCACCGGCACGAACAAACGGCCTTTGGCATCAATGTTGTGTTGATAGCGTCCGTACAGCATATATTCCACCTCCGTTTCTGCTTTTGCTTGTGCATTGTGGAAAACTCTGTGGAAATGTGGAAATTCACCACTTCGCTCCATTTTGATGCACTTTTAACCACGTAACCACATTATAATGCTCCTTTTAGGAAATTGCAATAGATTTTTATAAAAAAATCCCAAATGTCAGAGAAAATTTTTGCCAAAAAAAGCAGATTTCGTCTCGTAAGACGAAATCTGCTTTGTATAATAGGTATTTTAATTGAATTTTAAGCCATAATACTCGCTAAGCCGACCACTAATGGCATGGTGATGAGGGTGAGGAGAGTGGACAGTGAAACAATGTTGCAAGAAACGGCGGGATAGCGGTCATATTTAGTGGCAAACATGGTGGTGGCCGCTGCGGTGGGGGTGGATACGGATGTGATGAGGGAGATGAGCATATTGCCGCGTACACCGCATACGTACAGTATACCGAGTGCCAAAAGCGGGATACCCACCGTGCGCAACAGAATGACGTAAAAACTTTTGCCGTCCCGCAACAGAGCTTTGAAGTCGATGTCCGCGAGATAATAGCCGATAATGAGCATCGGCAATGGTGTGTTGAGGGCGGCTAAGTGCGCGATGGGGGTGGAAATGACCGTAGGCAGTGCGAAGTTTTTCCGCCACAGCGGTAATAAAAACAGCACAAAGCCGATAAGCACGCCCAAAACGCCGGGTGAGAGTAACGCTTTTTGGGGAGAGACGGTCTTTTTGTCTCCGCTCATCAGATATAAGCCGTATGTCCATAAAACGATATTGAAAATCGCAATGTAAGCGCCGCCGAAAAAGGTGCCTTCACTGCCGAGCAGTGCTTCTTGCAACGGTAGACCCATATAACCGGCGTTGGAGAAAATCAGCGCAAATTGTAACATACGTTGGCGCGAGTTATCCGCGTCGCGGACGAGCGGCAAACTCAGTAGTATCATGCCGATATGTATGAGCAGTGCGATGACAAAGACCAGCAGCAACTGTTTGAGTTTTTGCTCGCTGAACGGTATGTCTGCGAAAGATTTTATTAGCACGCAGGGGGTGACAAAATACAGCACGATATCGGTAAGCGTTTTGACCGAACGTCCGTTGATGATACGGGCTTTGCCGCACACCACACCTACGCCCATGAGTATAAATAATATCAGCACTTGCTGTGCAACGGTGATAAAAGCCATTTTTAAAACTCCCGGAATAAAAATAAGAGAGGGCAAACTGCCCTCTCATTATATACAGCAACTAAAAGAATTGCAATATAAAATTAAGCGTACTGCACATGGCTTTGCGTGTAATTTACGTTGGCGATGGCAGCGGTGCGCATCACCATGCGCCTGCGCAGGTTTGCCCGCTTACGCGCACGCGCCATACGGCGGTCGGCACGCATTGCGCCTACACAGCAGAGCAGCACCGTGATGCGCGCAGCCGCCAACAGTACCGCCAAGGCGGGCACCGACAGAAAATCCGCACGCATCGAACAAATGTCCACAAGCAGCATGCCCAGCGGCACCAAGGCGACCAGACGGGTTTGTGCGAACTGTGCTGTATTAAACATATACAAAAACGTGCTCGCCAAGATAATCACATGAATGATATTGAGTAACATATTTCTGTCTCCTATACAAGGGAACAATTGTTCCGAACATTCGTTCTGTTTTCATTATACCCCCTTTTTCAAAAAAATCAAGTCTTTTTTGAAAAAATTTTAAATAAAAAACACCCTGCCGCGGCAGGGTGTTTTCGGGATGTGCGTTACAATGTGGTTTCCGCTTGTATTTCCGGCATATTGAATACGGCGGGGGAAACGATGCGGCGGCGGTAGATAGCATCTGTCTTCAAGGCGTCGTATACCATCGCCTCTGCCGTGTAGAAGTAAGGATTGACGTATAAGATGCCTACCAACCCGCCGGTGATAGCGGATAACAGGTTCCAGAAAAAGAAACTGCAATCGAATATAAATAGGTCCATTTTGTTGCCGTGCATAATGTCTTTGCTGATTTGCAACGCTTCTTCTGCGCGTAGGTTGGGGTTTTCGTACAGAATGTACGGCACCAAGCGGTAGGCGTAACTCTGTATAATACCGGGAACGATAAACAGCAGCGACCATAAAAGGATATATACGTCCCGCACCAACATGGTCACCATAGCGGGTTTATAGATGCGAAAAGCACTGAAGAGTTGTCCAGCTGTGGGATATTCCCCGCGACTGTACCGCATAAACCAACCGTATTTGCCAACCTGCAATATATTGGCGAAAAAGATTTGGTACGCAATGGCAGCACAGACGACGAAAATCAATATGATGGCGACGATACCTAACAGCGTTGGTGTCAGGTATTCTTCAACATGTAGGTTTGTTGCAAGGTCGGTGCTTTCCGTGTTGTTGAAAAGGTCACCAAAATTCACGCCGGCACGGGCGTTTCCCAGCAAAAGAGAACAGATGAGTGACACTAAAATAGCATTGCCTAAAAAACCACGCATACGTCCGCGTGCTCTTAATTTTAATTCGGTACGATAAAACATACAACTCCCCCTTTTCGCATACAGTATACCATAATGGACGGGCTTTTGTAAATATTAAAATCGGGGACAAAGTTTTCTCTATTGTGACAAAGGTGTTGTAGTATACTCGTGTTTATGAGCGGTTTATTGCCAAAATTTGGATAGTTTCAACAAATTCTTTAAGTTTTTTTCTAACACTTTACAACCAATTTTACAAAAACGCGCCTTGTTTTTTAAAAATGAGTTTGTTATAATATGGTTAGATATGAAAATGAGGGGTGTTGCACACACATGCAGGATACTTTTTGGAATATTGAAGAAAGTTTAAAACGTTTTGTCGAAGGCACAGAGGCGCATGCGTATCGTGTGTTCGGTTGTCATCCTGCAGGTGACGGCGGGTATACTTTCCGTGTGTGGGCACCACGTGCACGTGCGGTTTCGCTATGTGGTGATTTCAATGGCTGGAACACGGATAGCGGTGTGCCGCTCACCTCTATCGGCTATGGTGTATGGGAATGCACGGTGGGAGGTTTGCAACCGTATTCGGCGTATAAATATTACGTTGTGGGTGAGGATGGAAACGGTGTTTTAAAAGCCGACCCCTTTGCCACCCATTGTGAAACGCGTCCCGGCACGGCGTCCAAGCTGTTGCCGCTTAGCGGGTATGCGTGGACCGACCAAGCGTGGTATGACAAAAAGAAAAAAGACGGCGTGTATAACATACCGGTTAACGTGTATGAGGTCCACATGGGCTCGTGGCGGCGGTATAGTGACGGCAACACGTTTTCCTACACAAAAATGGCGGATGAACTCATCCCGTATGTGCTGGAAATGGGATATACACACATTGAAATGCTGCCCATCACGGAATATCCGTTTGACGGTTCGTGGGGGTATCAGGTAACGGGGTATTACGCCCCTACCTCGCGGTACGGCACCCCCGATGAGTTACGTGCCTTTATCGACCGTTGCCACGCGGCGGGATTGGGCGTGATTATGGACTGGGTACCCGCGCATTTCCCCAAAGACCAGTATGGGCTTTACCGTTTTGACGGCACACCTTGTTTTGAATATGCTGACCCGCGCAAGGGTGAACATAAAGAATGGGGCACTTGTGTGTTTGATTACGGCAGACCGGAGGTGCGCAGTTTCCTGATTTCCA
>JAZOCQ010000197.1:0-3138 GCA_045596565.1 Acutalibacteraceae bacterium | reverse complement strand
CGATTTCATCCCCCAAGCGCTGATGCGTTTTGAGACTTTCTGTGAGCAGACGGTGTAAAGCGGGATTATCCGTACGGTCCAAAACCGCCTCAATGCTGTTTACCGCTGTTTTGCAGCCTGCATCTGTTTCCTTCAACAATTCCTCGCTATCGGTCAAATGTCTATCTTTCATATCGTATACCTCCTCCTATTTCAAACACTTTCCAAGACTATTTTGCGCAAAAAAAGTTTAAAATATCAGCGGAGGTGAAAAAAATGCATCAACAACATCAAATTTTCAAAGACGAAAATATGCGCGCGTTTTTCAACGGTCTACCAAAAGTGGTGCAAGAAGCGGTTTTTCAAAGCGGCGTAAAAATTAACAGTATAGACGAATTAAAAGAGTTTGCAAACAGATATACCGCAACCTAAAAAAAACGGGTGTTGCACACCGGCAACACCCGTTTTCCTAAGTTTTTTCTGAAATTAGATTTCAGCGAAGTATTTGATGGTGCGCACCATCTGGCTGGTGTAGGAGTTCTCGTTGTCGTACCAGGACACGACCTGCACCTGATAGGTGTCGTCGTCGATTTTCGCAACCATGGTCTGGGTAGCGTCGAACAAGGAACCGTAACGGATGCCGATGATGTCGGAAGACACAATCTGGTCCTCGTTGTAACCAAAGGAATCGGAAGCAGCAGCTTTCATAGCGGCATTGATGCCTTCAACGGTGACGTCCTTGCCTTTCACAACGGCAACCAACAGAGTGGTAGAACCGGTGCAGGTGGGCACGCGCTGAGCAGAGCCGATGAGTTTGCCGTTGAGTTCCGGAATAACCAAGCCGATAGCTTTCGCAGCACCGGTGGAGTTAGGAACAATGTTCTGTGCACCGGCACGAGCGCGGCGCAGGTCACCTTTACGATGCGGGCCGTCCAGAATCATCTGGTCACCGTTGTAAGCATGCACGGTGGTCATGATACCGCTCTGGATGGGAGCATAGTCGTTGAGCGCTTTAGCCATGGGAGCCAAGCAGTTGGTGGTGCAGGATGCAGCGGAGATGATGGTGTCATTCGCATCCAGAGTTTTCTCGTTTACGGAGTAAACGATGGTTTTCAGGTCATTGCCCGCGGGAGCGGAGATAACAACCTTTTTCGCGCCGGCATCAATGTGCGCCTGGCTCTTTGCTTTGCTGCAATAGAAGCCGGTGCATTCCAGCACGACGTCAACGCCGATTTCGCCCCAGGGCAAATCTTTCGCGTCTTTTTCAGCATAGATTTTGAGGACTTTGCCGTCCACAGTGATGGTGCCGGCTTCGTCGTCAGCAGTGACAACGTGACCGTCGTAACGACCCTGAGCGGTGTCGTATTTCAAGAGATGTGCGAGCATGCTGGGTTTGGTCAAATCGTTGATAGCGACCAACTCATAACCCTCAGCGCCAAACATCTGACGGAAAGCCAGACGGCCGATACGGCCAAAACCATTGATTGCAACTTTAACTGCCATAATGAATAACCTCCAAACAAAATTTTCTTTGTATATTCTAGCCTTTTTTTACTAAAAAAGCAATATCTTTGTCAATTTTTTAACCCATTTTTTCTCATTTTCGTGAGGTTGAACAAAAACCATGTAAAAAAACGGCAAGTTCCCAACATATTATCACATTTTTAACCATCGCCGCAAAGGAATTGTTATGCGTAAAAAATATATCTCCCCAAAAGCAGTCTCCATCCACAGTTTACCTGAATATACCTGGCGCTGTTTACTGGCATGTATTTTGTTGGAACAGCCGAAAACGAACGATACTTGGCTGTACCGCGCCGCCCTTCAAACATTGTTCACGGCAGAATGTGCGTGCGCGCTGAACACTTTAAACAATATCCGGCAAAACCGCTTAGAACCGCAACGCTATCTAGTGGATATAGATCAATTGGTGAGCGGGCAACTGTTTGCCGCAAAACGGCTGTTAAACGCAGACGGTTATACCGTTACGATAGAGAAAAAAGGTAATGACACCCCCGCTGCCATTTATCCGCGATACCTCACACTCGCCATCATACAACTATTACACACCGTTTCGCAAACCTCAAAAAATATACGCATTCTTGTCGACATATCCGCGTTTTCCTTTTGCATACAAGGAAAATTCAATACCGCCTCTCTCGCCTTGCCACGGGCGGTGGCGGCGATACACGGTGGCAGAGTATTGCAAACCGACCGCACCGCCATCCTACAATTTTCACCGCTCAAACAAAATGCCGCCTACCCTTGCCAACCATCGGCAAGCGTAGACGACATTCTACGAAATCCTTTATCTGCGGTCAACACCGCTTTCAGTCATCTTCTTCCTCATCATCCGGAGTGATAAAGTGCAACATATCAGTGAGGTTAAACTGTGCCGCCTCTTGAGGTGTCATCTCTTCGAGTTGTTCGTCTTCTTCGAAGAAATCGGTTTTAGATGCCTGAAAAACTGTAACAGAATGGTATTTTCTTGCGCCGCACAACCACAAAGCGGCAAACACACCCGCCAAAATACCCACTGCAAAATCGGCAATACCCGCCAATTGACCCGCGCGATATGCATCACCGTCACCCGACAGGAAGAAACACATTCTTGCAATCCAGCCCGAAACGCTCAAAAAGACGGTGCACAATGCAAAAAACACGGTAATGTACGGTTTTTTCGCCTGCACGTTTGCCACCTGCCGCGCAAATGTAAACAAAAACAGCATACTCATTAACAGCATGGCAAAATCATAAAAGCTTTGGTATACCTCTACCGCACTGGCATACGACACCTCATACCGCGCCAACCGCATCCATACCCAGAATGTGGGTGCCAAGGCAAGCACCGGCATCAAACCGGCGGTTTCCTCCGCCGCCTTAAACCACATAACACCCAAGCGGATAAAGTAGCAGCCCGCCAAAATCCCGCAAACAAAAGACAGCAATAACGTCACACGGTCAATCCCACCACTCACGGTGGATGCAGGTGGCGGTGCAACGCCATGAAATGCGTACTGATATATATCGTACCCGGTAGAAATTGCAATGATAGCACCTGCAGCAATCAACGCAAGCCCAACCGGTAACAACCAGTCACCCGTCGCGGTCGGCAATGCGGGAAGTGTGCGGCGGCCGGCACGCAATAACACGAAAATC
>JAZOCQ010000196.1:0-1683 GCA_045596565.1 Acutalibacteraceae bacterium | reverse complement strand
AACTGGGTGTTTGTGGCACAGCACCTGAATCTGGATTGGACCACGGCGCTGAATGCTGAGGCAAAGGTCGGACACAATTTGGTGTTGGACGGCAGTGCGCGCGAGTCCTGGAAATCTATGGAATACGGTGCGTACAACTGGGAAACCAAAAAATACGTGGTGTTTGACAGCGGCGGTTGGGTCTCCGCACAGCGGGAAGTGGTCGCGTACTATATGGATCCGCGCAACTTTTTGGATGACACGGCTATTTTCCAGTTTGAACAACTGTCCTATTCATCAGCACACACGAAAGCGGGTGTTACCGCCATTTTAAAGGGCAGTTTTATGGAAAGTATGGCGCAGGATTTCATTGACGTTGCTAAAGCCAAGGGTGTGAGCGCTTATCTGCTTGCATCCCGTGCGTTGCAGGAGCAGGGCAAAGACGGTAACGCGTTAGGTAAAGGCACGGTTGCCAATTTCACGTATAACAAAGTGGAATATAAAGTGTACGGCTACTACAACATCTTCGATATCGGCGCGTATGCGGCAAACGGCTTATCCGCGCACCAAAACGGCGCGATCTACGCGAAAAACAAAGGTTGGGACACTGCTAAAAAGTCTATTGAGGGCGGTGCGGACCAACTGGGTAAAGGGTATATTCTCAAAGGGCAAAATACGCTGTATTTACAGAAATTCGACGTGGTGGACGGCGGGAACGGCTATTATAACTGGCAGTATATGACCAACGTCACCGCCGCAAAGTCGGAATCGTCTATTATGAAGAAGGCGTATACCGACGAAGTGTTAAAGGGGAGTATGGTGTTCAGCATCCCCGTGTATCTCAATATGCCGTCGTCGGCACAAAAAGCACCGCAATCGGACAAAAACAACGATAACACCTTAACCGCCTTGTCGGTGAGCGGGTATTCGTTAACGCCTACGTTCTCGCGGTACACCACCGAATACGCGGTGACCGTACCCAAAGACGTGACCCAGATTACGGTGAATGCCACCAAGAGCGACAGCGGTGCGTCGGTGTCGGGCGCAGGAAAGATCACCTTATCGGGTGACAGCACGACCATTAACGTAAAAGTGACCGCCCCCAGCGGCCTTGTACGTACCTATGTAATAACGGTCAACCGTCCCGGCGGTGGTACCGCGCCCACTATCGGTAAGACGTCCTACAAAGTGGGAACAAATATTACGGGCGTGAAGCCGAAAACGTCCGCCGCGGATTTCTTAAAAGGGCTTCCCGTCAATAACGGTACGGCAACTCTTGTGAATGCCGCGGGCAAAGAAGTGACGGGCAACGTTGCCACGGGTCATGTTGTCCGTATTATGGCGAACGGCACGGTGTATGCCACCTACCCCGTTGTCATTTACGGGGACACAAACGGTGACGGCTCGGTGACGTCGGTTGATCTGTTGATAGCACAAAAACATATCTTGGGTATTTCCAAGTTAAGCGGTGCATATCTTGCCGCCGCCGACAGCGGCAAGGATGGCGCGGTAACGTCTATGGATCTGTTGCGTACACAAAAACAAATTTTGGGAATTTCTTCTGTGATAGTGTGAGGGATGTAGAATGAAAAAATGGATTGCCTTACTTTTGATATGCATCTTTTTGTTGGGTGCCGTTCCGATGGTTTCGGCGGCTTCTGCAACTGCAAAGGTGACGGCAAATAAATCCACCGTGACGGTAGG
>JAZOCQ010000195.1:0-12482 GCA_045596565.1 Acutalibacteraceae bacterium | reverse complement strand
GAAAACGGTGGGGACATCGCCGGATTGTGGCAGGCAAATGCCCGTGGCGTAGATATTAATCACAATTTTGACGCCGGATTTGATACCGCCTGTGCAGATATGCCGTTAACACCCGCGCCGCGACGGTACCGCGGCAAATCCCCCGAGAGCGAGCCCGAAACGCAGGTTTTGTGCGGTCTTTGCCGCCGCATTTCATTCCGTCACGTCACGGCGTTGCATACACAGGGAGAGGAAATTTATTGGCAATACGGAGAAAACACACCACCCCACGCCCGCATGATGGCGCAAATCATGGCGTCTGCTTCGGGATATACAGTAGCAGCCCCCGCCGGCAGTGCCGCTTTCGGGGGCTTTAAAGACTGGTTTATCGAACAATTTTCACGCCCGGGTTTCACCATTGAACTCGGACGCGGTCAAAACCCATTGCCGCTTACTGATTTTGATGATATATACGCGAAAGCAAGGGAAATGCTGCTTTTAGATGCGATGTTATAATTAACGAGTAATTTTTTTGGATAGAATATCCACTATACGCACCACGGCGGGAGAGAGGATAAGGTTGACGGCGAACTCACCGATGAAATTCACACCCGCCAGACCGATAAATACTACACCCAGTGCACTGCCAAAAGTGCCGAATGCATCGGGGAACATAGACGGCAGTTCGGACATGGTGTCAAAATAGCAAGTGAACATCCCCAGTACGAAAATACCGGTATTGATAATAGGAGCGCAAACCGCGGCGAGCACGGTGATGAGGGTGAGATATTTTCCGTTAAAGAGTTTGTTTAATCCTTTGTAAATCAACCCTGCGCCAAAACCTGCCAAAATGGCTTTTGCAAGGCAGATAATTACAAAGCAAACGGGATTGCCGCTCCACAGCAAAAACGAAAAAGCATCGGTGCCGGTGATGCCCGCTACCATGGTGATGACGCCGAACACCCCGCCTAAAAATGCGCCCGCTTTGGGCCCGAGCAGAAAAGCGCCGATGACAATCGGTACCAGCACCAGTGAAAGCGGTAACGGTCCAATTTTGATAAAGGTGCCGGTCAGTTGCAACACCACAACCAGTGCGGTGAGCAGGGCGAGTTGTACCATGCGTAGGATTTTTTGATTTCTCATGTTTGTAACCTCCACTGCTGTTCATAAAAGATACAGCGTTTTTGTAGTATATAAGAAGCAAGCGCTTTTTGGCTGGAACGTCTTGCGACTGCTCCGCACAAGCGGTTGCGGCTTAAGGTGACACGAATAATCCGAGCCTGTTTTGAAAAGGCGGATTCTCGCTCACTCTTCGTTAAAATACTCGCGAATACATACAGTATTCGCTGCGTTTTGTGCCTTGATTGAGCAAAAATCCGTTCTTTCCAAAATCTCCAACCTTAAAGCAAGGAGATTTTGAGTGATTTTTGCTCAATTTTATCTTGCAAGGCTGGTGCCTTGCAAGATAAAATTGGGTTAAAAGCGCCGAAATGTCCTGCTTTAAGGCAGGTTCAGATTACTCGTGTCACCTTATCGTTTTTTTGGTATATCAGGCGTAATCCTTCCATTAAGAGATGCTCGTCATATTGAATGGTATGCCGGCAATGCGGTACGATTTCGCGTGCCAGACCACCGGTTGCAATGATATAAGCGTTTTCTCCTAATTCTTGTGCAAAACGGTCACACATACCGTCAATCAAAGCCGCCGTACCGAACACAGCGCCCGATTGCATACATTCTACCGTGTTTTTGCCAATGGCACGCGCGGGTGCTTCCAGACGGATGCGGGGCAATAGTGAGGTGCTGTTGCTCAGCGAGTCAATGGAGGTAAAAATGCCCGCCAAAATGGCGCCGCCACGGAATGTGCCGTCCTTATCCAATGCGGAAACGGTGGTAGCGGTACCAAGGTCCCAGATGATGCAAGGGGTGGGATATTTCTCTGCCGCCGCCACGGCGCCTACAAGTAAATCGGCGCCCAGTTGCGCGGGATTATCAATGCGGATATTGATACCGGTTTTGGTGCCGGGGCCTACTTGTAACGGACGGATGCCGATAGCTTTCTCCACCGCTTTACGCATCGCATGGTCCAGCGGCGGTACTACCGAAGATATAATTGCACCGTCAAATGCGGTGCGGTCAATATGGTAGAGGGAAAAGATGTTACAAAGGTCAACGGCGTATTGGTCGCCCATTTTGTTGCGCTCAGTGGAAAGACGGGATTCCAGCAGTAAAGTTTTGCCGTCAAAAACGCCCACCGTGATGTTGGTGTTTCCCATATCGATAGCCAGTAGCATACCGTCACCTCCTGAATTTCACCATTATAGTATACTGAAATCCATATATAGTCAAGTAAAATTTGTCAAAACGCCCGCCTTATCTGTGTAGATAGAGCGGGCGTTTGTGTGTATGTTCCGTTGTCAGATTTTTTCCAGCATAAACGCTTTCACGCAGAAGTCAAAGCAGTGCGGGATAGCAAGACCAGCGTACATCAACTCGTCGCCGCCGTATTCGCCGAGCACGTTGTTTTCGAGCGTTACGCGGTAGGTGGCTTCGGGGTCGAGACCGACCAATTTGATATGACGGTGCCAGTAGATGGAATACAGTTTTTGCACATAGGTCACAATCGCAGTAGATTTATCCTTGCTCACGGTCATCCAACAGCAACTGTTTTCCTCAAACGGGCTTACCACACGGTAGAAATCACCGTCCATAATCAGCGGTTGCACCTTATGATACCAAGCCGTTTGCGAAGCGATTTCGGCACGCTCTGCTTCGGACAACGACAGCGGATTGAGTTCATAGCCGAAAGTAGCGCTCATAGCGACCGATGCGCGGGTGGCGAACGGGGTATGACGCCATACCTGGTGATTCGGGCAGGCGGATACGTGTGCGCTCATTGCCTGCGGCGGGTATACCATGGAGGTTCCGTACTGGATTTTCAAGCGCTCAATGGCGTCGGTGTTGTCACTGGTCCAGATTTGCGGGTCGTAGTACAGCATACCCATATCAAATCGGCCGCCGCCGCCCGAACAGCCCTCGAACAATACGTCGGGGAAGCGTTCGGTCAGATTGCTGAGCAATTTATAGAGATTGAGCATATAGCGGTGGAAAATTTCGGGTTGTCTGTCGGCGGGCAACAGAGCGGAATAGGCATCGGTGAGATTGCGGTTCATATCCCATTTGACGTAGGAAATGCGGTAGCTGGAAAGAATTTCACTGATGGTTTCTTCCAAATAGTCACGCACATCGTCACGGGACAAATCCAGCACCAGTTGGTTTCTGCCGCGGCAATACGGTCTGCCTTCCTGATGCATACACCAGTCGGGATGTGCTTTATACAGTTCGCTTTCTTCAGAAATCATTTCGGGTTCAAACCACAAGCCGAAGGTCATACCGAGTTCTTCACATTTTTCAATGAGCGGGGTGAAACCGTTAGGCAATTTTTTCTTGTCAATGAACCAGTCGCCCAGCGAGGTGGTATCGTCGTCGCGGTGACCGAACCAGCCGTCGTCCAAAACGAAGGTGTCAATACCCAGTCCTCTGCAACTTTCGATGAGAGCGAGCAGTTTTTCTTCGTTGAAATCAAAATAGGTTGCTTCCCAGTTATTGATAACGATGGGGCGCGCTTTATTGCGGAATTTGGTGTGGCCCAAATGATATTTGATGGCGTTATGGAAGTTTTGGGACATACCGTTTAAGCCCGCATCCGAGTAAGTGAGCACCGCTTCGGGAGTGGTAAAGGTTTCGCCTTTTTCTAACTTCCAACGGAAGTCAGTGGGATGAATACCGATTTGTACGCGGATGTTGTTGCAGGTATCCACATCGGCGCTTGCAATGAAATTACCGCTGTATACCAACGACACACCGTACACTTCACCGCTGTTTTCGGTGGCATTGGGTGCGGCAAGCGCGATAAAGGGATTGTGGAAGTGGCTGGACGTACCGCGGCGGCTGCCTACCGACTGCGAACCGTGACGCAGCGGTTCGCGGCAGACTTGCCGTTCGGATGCGTGTCCGCCGTACAGCGAAATCATATCGTATTTACCCTCGTTCAAATCGAGATTGGCACTGAGCGCACGGGTGATGTATACGGGCGCATCGGTGTTGTTGATGATGCGGGAATTGCGCACGATGATATCAATATCCTCGAACACCACGTAACGCAACACGACAGTAAGACCGGTGAATTTGTCCACAACGGTAACTTCCAACGTCTGGTCGGCATCCGACAGGCCGGGTAAGCCGTCGGGTTCTACGTTGCCGTCGGTAATGGTGTGGGATTGGTACACTAAATCCAAAAGGCGGCTGCCGTTTTCAAATTCCACGCCAATAGCGGGAGAACGGTAGTCACCGCCGCCGTAGGACGGATATTCGGTAGGAATGGCATCCAGCGCGTAACGGTAATCGGGTGCGCCGTCATATAACGGTGTAAAACCGGAGGTGGCAGGTTGCCACAACCGCATCAAATCCGTTTCGCGAATTTTCTTGCCGTAATATTGGCTGAAAAGATAACCGTGGTCGATAACGCTGAACGACATAGTGGTGTTTTTGGTGGAAAGGGTGAATAATTGCTTTTCCGCATTGTATTGAATAGACATAGCCACACTCCTTATTGGTTAATACCTAGATACAGTATAAAGGATATTCGCAAAAATTTCCATACTAAATTGTAAAAAAGGCTATTTTTTTCAAAAAATAGGGTTGTCGAAAAGAAAGGCTTGCAAAATATGGGTCGATGGTGTAGAATGAGTTATCATATCCGCCCGTGGCGAAATTGGATATCGCAGTAGATTCCGATTCTAAAGGCTGGGGGTTCGAGTCCCTCCGGGCGGGCCAAAAAGAGAGCATCACTTTATGGTGATGCTCTCTTTTTTACAAAGAGGGACTCGAACCCTGAGAGGGTGAGCGGCGTGAAGAAAACAGTCCGGCGGACTGTTTTTAGCTGCGAAGTCCGTGCGGCTTTGCCGCTAAGGATGCAAGACGCGAAGCGGCTGTGTCCCTCCGGGCGGGCCAAAACGAAAATCCGTTCTCGAAAGAGAGCGGATTTTTCGTTTTGCATTATTCAATATTCATCATTCATGCAAACGGATTTTCGTAATGAATAATGAAGTCGCTTACGCTGATGAACAATTTCGGTGTATCTACGGCACGAATTATAAAAATATGCAGGGGGTCAAAATATTTAATTCGCAGTGCAAAATATTGATATTTTTGAAAACATATTGCAACGACGGTCTTTTTTTGGTATACTTTAAATATGAAATGAGTGGAGGTGCGTGTATGAAACTGACATTTATCGGCGCGGCACATGAGGTGACCGGCAGTTGCACCTTGCTGACCGTCGGCGGTACACAGTATTTGGTGGACTGCGGTATGGAGCAGGGGCGGGACGTATTTGAAAACGTACCGTTGCCGGTGGCGGCATCTGCGATTGAAGCGGTATTTTTGACCCACGCGCACGTGGACCATTCGGGTATGTTACCGCGGTTGTTTAAAGACGGTTTTAAAGGTAAGATTTATACCACCGCCGTAACAGCGGATTTGTGTGAGATTATGTTGCGGGATTCTGCACACATTCAGGAATCCGAAGCGGAATGGAAAAATCGCAAAGCGCGCCGCAATAACAGCGCGCCCGTTGAACCTGTGTATGATATGAACGATGCATTGGGCGCATTGCGGTTGTTTCGCCGCTGTCAATACGGCGAGCGGTATCAGATTGCGGAAAACGTGGAAATCCGATTTACCGACATCGGGCATTTGCTCGGTTCTGCAGCGATTGAACTGTGGCTGACCGAAGGAAATGAGACCCGTAAAGTGGTTTTCAGCGGCGACGTCGGTAATACCAATCAACCGCTCATCAAAGACCCGCAAACGGTGAACGAAGCGGATTTTCTGGTGCTGGAATCCACCTATGGCAACCGCTTGCACGATAACCGCGCACATCGCAGTACGGTGGAGGAGTTGGCAGACTATATTTCCCGCACCTTTGACCGCGGCGGTAGTGTGATTATTCCCTCGTTCGCGGTGGGCAGAACGCAGGAACTGCTGTTTGCCATTCGCGCTTGTAAACAACAAGGGTTGTTAAAAAAATACGGTAACTTCCCCGTATATGTTGACAGTCCTCTGGCGGCGGAATCCACTCAGATTTTCTTGCAGTGCGACCCGGTTTGCTTTGACGAGGAAACTACCGCGTTGTTGCAAGCGGGCATCAATCCTATCTGGTTTGACGGTATTACCCTCTCGGTGAGCAGTGACGATTCCAAAGCCATCAATTTTGATGCCCGTCCAAAAGTGATTATTTCGGCGAGCGGTATGTGCGAAGCGGGACGTATTCGTCATCACTTGAAACACAATTTATGGAAACCCGAAAACAGCGTATTGTTTGTGGGGTATCAAGCGGAAAATTCGCTGGGCAGAAAATTGCAGGACGGCGCGAAAACCGTGCGTATTTTCGGTGAGGATATTGCGGTGCAAGCGGAAATTCTCAGTTTGCACGGCACCAGTGGTCACGCCGACCAAAACGGCTTGCTCAACTGGTTTTCTGCGTTTGGCGAGCGCCCGCAAACCGTTTTTGTCAACCACGGCGACGAGGATGCTTGTGAAACGTTGTGCGGCTTGCTTAAAGAGCAGTTTGGTTGTGAGGCGATAGCGCCGTTTTCGGGCAGCAGTTACGATTTGCTGACAGGCGAAAAGTGGGAAACGGTCGGCACTCGCATCAAAAAAGAGGTGTATGCAGACAGCCGTGCCACACAGTTATATACGGCATTGGTCGCGGCGGCGAACAGTTTGCTGGAACTCGCTAAAAACAGCCGCGGTATGTCTAACAAAGACACCACCGCTCTGACCGAGCAGATAAAAGTGCTCATAAAACGGTGGTCGTAAGGAGGAGAAACGATGACGGTTGCTATTTTGACCGGTGCTTCTGCGGGCTTAGGAAAATCCTTTTTCAAGGCGTTGACCGCAAACGGTGCGCCCGCTGATGAAATCTGGCTGATTGCCCGTCGGCGGGAACGATTAGAAGAAATGGCGGCTGCTTGCGATGTGTGCAAGGTGCGGGTACTGCCGCTCGATTTGACTGCTGCGGAGAGTCTGGACACTTTGTCTGATTTGCTCAAAACCGAGCAACCGCAGGTGCGGTTGCTGATTAACAATGCGGGTTTTGGCAAAATGGGATATGTGCAGGAACTTTCCCCGCAGGTGCAAGGGGATATGGTGGATTTGAACTGCCGCGCGCTGACCGCATTGACCGCAACGGTGTTGCCGTATATGCAAAAGGGCGGCGCGGTACTGAATGTGTGTTCTATTGCTTCGTTTGTGCCCAACCCGCGTATGACGGTGTATGCTTCCACAAAGGCGTACGTACTCAGTTTCTCCAAAGGTTTGCGGGAGGAACTCAAACCCCACGGTATTCACGTGCTGGCATTGTGCCCGGGTCCGATGCACACCGAGTTTTTACCGGTCGCGGGTATTGAAAGCGGTTCTTCCAAGACGTTTGATACTTTGCCGTACGCTAACCCCGACAAAGTGGCGGCAATCGCAGTGAAACGTGCTTTACAAGGTAAAGGCAGTTATACACCACTGTTATTATTTAAAGTGTATCGCGTACTGGCAAAATTGTTGCCGCATACGCTGTTGATGAAGGTTAGTAAGGTTTGAACATACGAAAGAAAAAGCGGGGTTTCGGAGCGCTCCAAATGCAGTGCTCTGTTTGCCTCGCTTTTTTCATAATTTCCCCTTGCTTTTGTATTGCAGATGCGGTATAGTGAAAAGTGTCGAAGCCTATCGAAAAAGGGGATGTATATAGGTGAAAACGTGGAAAAAGGTGTTGCTGATTGTAGCGGCGTGTGTGACGGTTTTGGCGCTGATTGCGGCTGTCGGGTTTGCGATTTGGCAAAATCAACAGTTAAATCGGGCGGTCACGGCGATGACAGACGTCAACGAGAGCCTTACGCAAGCCGAATCTGACCGCGACGCATACAAAGAGCAAGCGGATAGCGCCAATGCGGCGAATGAAGCTTTGCAAGAGCAACTGAAAGGCTTGGAAGAACGGTTAAAGGAACTGGAAGAACAACTGAAATCCAGTCAAGCGGCACAAAATGAGTTGAAAGATAAAAACGCCTCATTGCAACAGCAGCTCACATTGTTGGTTGCCAAAAAGCAGGCGGCACAGCAATCTGTACCCGCTGACCAAAACCCCGCGGGCAAGGTGTGTTATCTCACATTTGATGACGGCCCGTCCCAAAACACGTTGTCGGTACTGGAAACGTTGGCAAAGTATAACGTGAAAGCAACTTTTTTTGTGGTAGGCAGTGGGAACACTGCCTACCTTTCTAAAATTCACGAACAGGGGCACGCGTTGGCACTGCATTGCAATAACCATACGTATTCCAGCGTGTATGCAAGCGAAGCGGCGTATTTGGCCGATTTGAAAGCGATTTCCGAAAAGGTGGAAAACGCCACCGGGGTCAAAAGCATGGTGGTGCGGTTTCCCGGCGGGTCGAGTAATACCGTCAGCCGCAACTATACAAAAGGTTTGATGAGCAGTCTTACAAAATTATTGCCCGAGATGGGATATGCCTATTTTGATTGGAATGTTGCTTCGGGAGATGCCGCGGGTAACAACGTTAGCGCGGACAAAATCGTGAACAATGTACTCAACGGCGCAAAAGGGAAAGATAAAGTGTGCGTGCTGATGCACGACGGCGCGGGTAAAGCTACCACCGCCGCCGCGTTACCCCGCATTATTGAAGGGTTGACGTTACAAGGTTTTTCGTTTGATGTACTCACCCCGCAAGTGAGCGGTTTTAAACACAGCACAAACAATTAAAAGTAATAAAAAACGCCTCTGCGAAAGCAGAGGCGTTTTTGTTATGCAATTAGTTGCAGATGGTGCGCTCGGTATCTTTGTCGAACAAATGAATTTTGGTGTTCTCAATGACAGCTTCGATACGGTCGCCCGGACGAGCAGTAGAAGCGGGGTCAACGCGAGCGGTGATGTTGTAGCCTTCGGTGCTCAGGTACAGATAGGTCTCAGCACCCATCAACTCGGCAACGTCCACGTTAGCGGAGAATTTGCAGTCGGCGAACTCTTCCATATAGCGGGGTTCGTCGTGCACGTCTTCGGGGCGGATGCCCATGACGAGTTCTTTGCCGACATATTCTTCCAGCACGTTGTCCTTGTTCTTTTCAGCGGGCAACGGAATGCGATATTTGGTACCGCGGGTATCTTTGGTGTCCTCGGAACCGAATTCCACGTAGAAAGTATCGCCCTCTTTGAGCAGAACCGACTCGATGAAGTTCATCTGCGGGCTGCCGATAAAGCCGGCAACAAACATATTGCAGGGCAAATCATACAGATGCTGGGGTGTATCCACCTGCTGAATCAGACCGTCTTTCATAACCACGATGCGGTCGCCCATGGTCATAGCTTCGGTCTGGTCGTGGGTAACGTAGATGAAGGTGGTACCCAGACGTTTGTGCAGTTTGGAAAGCTCGGTACGCATCTGCGCACGGAGTTTTGCGTCCAAGTTGGACAGCGGTTCGTCCAGCAAGAACACTTTGGGTTCACGCACGATAGCACGGCCCAAAGCCACACGCTGACGCTGACCGCCGGACAAAGCCTTCGGCTTTCTGTCGAGCAGGTGGGAGATATCGAGGATGCGCGCGGCTTCTTCCACGCGGCGTTTGATTTCATCTTTCGGGGTTTTGCGCAGTTTCAGACCGAACGCCATGTTCTCAAACACGGTCATGTGCGGATACAGAGCGTAGTTCTGGAACACCATCGCGATGTCACGGTCTTTGGGAGCGACATTGTTGACCAGACGGTCGCCGATGTACAATTCACCGTCGGAAATTTCTTCCAGACCGGCAATCATACGCAGGGTGGTGGATTTACCACAGCCGGAAGGACCGACCATGATGACGAATTCTTTGTCCTTAATCTCCAAGTTGAAGTCGGACACGGCAGTAACGCCGCCGGAATAGCGCTTGTAAATGTTTTTCAAAGACAGGCTTGCCATACATTTGACCTCCGTTTTTGTTGTCGGTCGCCCGACAGAATTGAAAGCGGAAAAGTTACCCGCTTACCTTTCATGGTATAGTATACCAACATTTTTACCAATTGACTAGTCGCAAATCATACAAACTTTTCGGTATTTTTTATCTATTTTGGATAATGGCAAATTGCACAAAGAGTTTTCAACAATCCTTGAATAGCAAGGAAATTTCCTGTTTATCGAGTGAACGATATTCACATTCTTTCAAGTTTTCGTCCAACTGCAATCCGCCCATGGAAAGCCGCTTTAAGCGGTTGACACCGCGGTCTATGACGCCGAACATGCGCTTGATTTGGTGGTATTTTCCCTCGCAAATGGTGATTTCCACCAGTGAATTTTCGCCGTTTTCCAAAACGGTCAGATCGGCGGGCAGACAGGGCGTGCCGTCTGCTAATGTAATGCCGTTTTTGAAAGCGATGATATGCTTGTCCTCTATGGGACCGTCCAGTACCGCGTGGTAGCGTTTCATAATATGGTTTTTGGGAGCAAGAATACGATGTGCAAGCTCGCCGTCGTCGGTGAGCAGTACCAGCCCGGTGGTATCCTTGTCCAATCGGCCTGCGGGGAAAATATTTTTGCGGCGGTCGGCGGGTTTGAGCAAATCCACCACCGTTTTTGCTTTGGGGTCGCGGGAAACGCATAAAATGCCCGCGGGTTTGTGCAACATGTAATACACAAATTTTGCATAGGTCAACACATTGCCGTCCACACAAACTTTGGCGGTGTGAGGGTCGATTTTGCGGGAGGGGTCTTTGCACACCTCGCCGTCTACCGTTACCCGTCCACGACGAATAGAGCCGTCGGCTTGACGACGGCTCTGCATGGTTTGTGAACAAATGTACTTATCCAAGCGTTGCAATGAAATCATCCTTTATCCAGAATGGTGGGCACGCCGTTAACCGTGATATCGCCGGCAATGACGGTGTCCTTATAGATATACAGATGCGCGGTAGCGTTACCGCTTTCGTGGTTTTGCACGGTATAGGTGCGGTACTTGACCCGTTTGCCGAGATACGGCTGGATATCGACGCCCTTTTCCTTTAACAGTGCCGCGTAAGCGGCAAGTGTGTCGTCGGGTGTATCCGGCAGAAGAATTTCCCGCACGTCCCCGCCGGAGACCTCGTATCCGCGTTGCCGCAAGAAATCAGCACCCTCTTCAGCAGTGGTAACCGTATAAGGGTTAGCATTAGCGGCGGTGGTTTGTACGGGGGATAGGGAAACGGTCAACAGAATGGCAATGGTCAGACAACCGCACACAGCCGCCCACGCCAGTTGTTTTTTGGTGGTTTTACAAGCGAATACGAACATATCGGACACCCCTTTTCAGTGTGTCCTATCTATATGCGCCCGCGCGGGTATTTATTCACCGAAATATACGCCGTACCATACAAGGAACATATACACCGTCCAGATTTTACGGCTGTTGTCTTTTTTGCCGTTAAAATGCGCATCGAGCAATTTCACCAGTTGTTTGGTATTGAAAAATTGCGAAGCGGTTTCGGACAGAAATGCCGCTTTGACGATATCGTAGTATTTTTGTTGCCGCAACCATACGCGGATGGGTACGGGGAAGCCGAGTTTGGGTTTGTTAGCGGAAGATTCCGGAATGTGGCGCATAGCCGCAAGGCGCATGGCGTATTTGGTGGTGCCGCCGCCGATGCGATGTTGGACGGGGATACGCGCCGCTACTTCAAACACCTTTTTATCGAGGAATGGCACGCGCAGTTCCAGAGAATGTGCCATACTCATACGGTCGGCTTTGAGCAGAATATCGCCTACCATCCAGCGGTTGATATCCAGATACTGCATACGGGTAACGTCGTCCTGCCCCGCGCAACGGGCGTAATAGACGGCTGTTTGCTGTGTCGGATCGGTTGCAGGAATGGTTTTCAGCAGTTTTGCTTTTTCTTTTTCGGAGAACATTTTGGCGTTCCCGATAAACCGCTCTTCCAAGGACAACGCACCGCGCTGTATAAAAGATTTCCCCTTGATATCCGGCAATATCGACACAAAAGCCGCCAACGCTTTACGTAAAAAGCGGGGCAGGCGTTGATAGCTGCGTAAGGAATACGGTTCGTGATAGATGCGATACCCCCCGAACAGTTCGTCTGCGCCTTCTCCCGATAACACCACCTTGACGTGTTGTGCCGCCAGTTGAGAGACAAAATATAACGCTACACACGCAGGATCGGCGAGCGGTTGGTCGAGATAATACTGCACTTTCGGCAATACGTCCCAGTATTCTTGTTCGGAAATGAGATGCACGTAATGATCGATGCCTACCGTTTTGGCAAGGTCAGCGGCATAGGTGCTTTCGTTGTAATGGTCGCCGTTATCAAAACCTACCGTAAACGCTTTTTGTCCTTTAAAATACGAAGCGACAAAGCCGGAATCCACCCCGCTGGACAGGAAACAACCTACTTCCACGTCGCTGATGCGGTGCGCTTC
>JAZOCQ010000194.1:0-7928 GCA_045596565.1 Acutalibacteraceae bacterium | reverse complement strand
AGCCGGAAAAAATATCAATTTTGGTCATACTGCTCGACTTCCTTTCTGTGCAACAGTATACACCCAAACCCCACAAATTGCAACCTTTATCGCAATCTGGACACCAGCCACTCAAACACTTCCACAATTTTAAACCGCACGGCATATCCGCCGTTTTCGCTCACAATGGACATCTCCCGTTCAGATAGCGTGTCTGACAAGGCTTGTTCCTTTACAGAAGAGCGAATACACAGCGGCGGATAAATGACGCACCACCAGTTTTTACCGTTCCCATCGCCGATTTCAAAACGCACCGCGTCATATACGCCCGCCGGCATGGTAACCTCGTCATATTGTCGGGTATCAAAATACATTTCACAAACCGTGGCTTTCACCGGATACGTATATCCGTTTTCATACACCGTTTGCTGTGCTACTGCTTGTAACTGCGGTAAATACGCTTGCGCCAGTGCCAGCGCCTCTCCCTCACCGTCTGCACCATCCAACCAACCTGCCGCCGCCTCGGTTACCGCATCCCGCACCAGCAACTTCAACGCTTGGTCCTGTTCACTGTCGGAATTTGCCAGAACATGCAACCGCACCACTTTATCGCGAATAGCGTTGCAATCTCTACTAAATCCGCACAATGACAACACCATACAAATCACCAAGCCGCCTATCAGCGCTCGTACCCATCGTTTCATATAAAAATACCGTCCTTACTACTTTGGTTTTCAACAGCAGTATGGACGGTATTTTTTACCATTATACACTTGTTATCACACGGGGACCACCTTGCCACGGACGGCAAACAGCGGTCTGCTCACAAAACAGTTTTAACATATCGGCACATTTTTTTGCGGTTTGTTCATCGGTGAACAAACCGATAACCGCAGAGCCGCTACCGGTCATGGTCGCACCGCAAGCACCATTTTCGCGCAACTGCTGTACGAGCGTTTGCACCTCACGGATACGTAGTGTATCATAAAAGCGGTTATACAGTTCTTTACCCACAGCAGATACATCATCAGCCATCAACGCCGTGCGCATCGCGGCAGTATGTGTCTCAGACGGATACGGCATACTATCAATCGCCGCATATGCCGCCGCGGTGGACACGCCGCAATATGGTTTTGCCACCACAATATAACAATCCGACATCGCGGGAAACGTTTCCAAATCCGTGCCAATACCGGTGGCAAGCATGGTACCGCCGCGTATACAAAACGGCACATCCGCGCCGATTTTCGCACCGATTTCACACAACGCCTCTACCGACAAACGTTCACCGCACAGCGCATTACACGCTACTAAAACGCCCGCGGCATCCGCACTGCCGCCCGCCAATCCCGCTTGCATGGGGATATTCTTATGCAAAGTCACCGCAAAGTGCGGCGGGATACCGACAGCTTCACTGTAAAACTTTACGGCTTTATACGCCGTATTGGATTCGTCGGTGGGTAAATCCGTTTCACCCACTGACAGCGAAAAACTTTGGGCGGGAGATACCTGTACTGTATCGGTCAAATCAATGGTTTGCATCACCATTTCCACCGTATGATAGCCGTTTGGCAATCTGCCGGTCACGTCCAAGGTAAGATTGATTTTGGCGGGTGCCGCTACTGTCACGCCCATCTCAATCGTTTCCTTTCATATACGGTTTTAAGAAATCTTCAATAGCATCCATGGCGGTGGTAATGTGTTTTAAGGAATAACAATACGAAATACGCACAAAGCCCTCTCCCGAATCGCCGAACGCATTGCCGGGCACAACCGCCACGTGCTTTTCTTTGAGCAGTCGACTGCAAAATTCCTCCGAAGACAATCCCGTTTTTTGGATAGAGGGGAACACGTAGAAAGCGCCCTCCGGTTCGAAACAGGAAAGTCCCATATTGCGTAAACGGTCTACGATATACCGACGGCGCAAATCATATTGACCGCGCATGGTCACCACATCTTCGTCGCCGTTTTCGAGCGCCTCAATCGCCGCGTGCTGTGCAGTGGTCGGCGCACACATAATCGCATACTGATGCAGTTTGAGCAACTGTTCTATCAGCGGTTTAGGACCGCAAGCGTAACCAATACGCCAACCGGTCATCGCAAACGCCTTGGAAAAACCGCTGATACGAATAGTGCGTTCCCACATACCGTCCAGTGACGCAATACTCACATGCGGTGCATCACCGTAGGTCAGTTCTCCGTAAATTTCATCAGACAGCACCACAATGTCCGTACCGCGCAAAACTTGTGCGATTTCCTCCAAATGTTCACGGCGCATAATACCGCCGGTGGGATTGCTGGGGAACGGAAAAATCAGTGCTTTGGTGCGTGGCGTGATAGCATTTTTCAGCGCTTGCGCTGTCAGACGGAAATTGTCTTGCTCACGGGTCACCACCGGCACGGGTGTTGCACCCGTCAAAGATGCCAGCGGCGCATAACACACAAAGCAAGGTTCGGGCACCAGCACCTCGTCCCCCTCTTTGAGTAACACGCGCAGTGCCATATCAATGGCTTCACTACCGCCTACCGTTACCACAACTTCATTGCGCGGGTCGTATTGCAGGTTAAAATGACGTTTGCAATAGTTGCTGATAGCTTCGCGCAAACGAATCATACCCGCATTTGCACTGTACCACGTTTTACCCGCTTCCAAATTCGCAATACCCGCTTGCCGAATATGCCACGGTGTGGCAAAATCGGGTTCGCCGATGGTGAGAGAAATCACGTCGTCGTATTCCGCCGCAATATCAAAAAAGCGGCGAATACCCGACGGCTTCAACGCGCTCACCGCGGGGTTTAATACCTTTTGATAATCCATCGCTTACAGAGCGCTCCTCTCGTCTTTTTCCTCGTCCAAAAACTGTACGTCTCTGTCCTTATAACGGCGCAATACGAAATGGGTCGCCGTCGACACTACCGCGTCAATGCTGGACAAGCGTTTTGCCACAAACATCGCCACGTCTTTAAAAGTACGGCCGTTGACCATCACCATCAAATCAAAACCACCCGACATCAGACAAACGGTTTCCACTTCTTCAAATTTCATAATTTTTTCCGCAATGCCGTCAAAACCGGTGTCCTTTTTGGGGGTGATGCGCAACTCAATTAAAGCGGTCACATATTCACGGTCGGTGCGGTCCCAATCCACCAACGCCTTATAGCCGCGGATGACACCCTGTTTCTCCAAAGCGGCGATTTGCTCTGCCACTGCGGACTCCTCCATATTCAGCATGACCGCCAGTTGCGCATTACTGCACCGCGCGTCCTTTTCCAACAATCTGAGCAATTTTTCCATTTAGTATCATCCTTTCTTTTTTCTAATCGGCTGTTTGTTGCCGTTTTCATCCAATGTATAAGCATTGCGCAAAGTATTTTCCAAATCACCGCGAAACGCCGCGATATATGCGCGCCGCAAGGCGTCACGTTCCGCTTGTTCTTCTGCGGTCAAAGTCCCTTGCTTTGCTTTTTTCGCCAGCGCATTGATGCGTGCGATTTGTTGTGCGTCCATACGTTTTAAAACCTCTCTTTATACCGTTTCAATATAGCGGCTGCTGGCATATCCGAGCAGGCCGTTATAGTTTACCACATACCAATCCTCATACCGCCCGCGAATTTGCAAGATAGCACCGTTGGGCGCAGAGCCGATAACCGTACCGCCCGCCGCGGGATACGCGCGAATATTCAGCGACCCGCCCGCGGTACGCACCCTGCCGTTACGAACGGGAATCGGCTCCACAAACGGTAACCCGAAATAAGTGGTCACCGATTCGGATAAATTACGGGCTATCGGTTCAATGTTGGATGCTATCCAATTGGCATCCTGCACATTGTCGTGGTAAGCAATTTCAACCAACACGGCAGGAGCAGTGGTACGGGTGACCTCAGCCAAGCGGGTGGTAGACAGCGCTCGCACCAAATCCGGGGTGGGCGAGATTTCTTTAAAATTATCCGCAATGATAAATGCGGCACGTTGTCCGTTATCACTGCCTTGCGCGTAATACACATCGGTGCCGCGCACATTCCCTTCGTTACCGGGGCCCGCGGCATTAGAATGTAATGCGAGATGCAGGTCGTATGTACCGGCATTGGATTGATTAATAGAATCCGACACCGTACCGGCGGGAGAATTGCGGGTGAACGCAATGCCGTTCGCACGCAAATACGGCTCCATGGCATCCGCCACCAAATTCATATAATATTCCTCACTGCCGCCGATAACATAGGGGTTGCCGTCTTGTGTAGACGGGCTCAAAAATAAACTGGGCATATTGTGCACTCCTTTCTCTCCCAATATATGGGTGGAAAGAAAGTGTTTATGCCTAAAACTCCGCGGGCAACTCTGCTATCTCGGTATCAAGCACCTGCTTCGCATCCGTTTCCGAAAGCGAAGACACAGCGGACAATTTACGCTGAATTTGACGGGTGCGGGCACCCACCAATTTATCCAGTTCCTTATTGGCTTGTTCCAGACGGTTTTGTGCCGCCGTGATAACGTCGCCGAATTTATCAAATTCGGTTTTGACAGCACCCAATACTTTCCATACTTCGCCGGAGCGTTTCTGAATTGCCAAGGTGCGAAAGCCCATTTGCAAGCTGTTGAGGATTGCCGCCATGGTGGTGGGACCCGCAATATTAACGTGGTAGTCGCGTTGCAATACCTCTACCATACCGCGGCGTACCACCTCGGCGTATAATCCCTCGAACGGCAAAAACATAATGCCAAATTCGGTGGTATACGGCGGAGCGACATATTTATCGTGAATATCCTTTGCAAACTGCTTAATACGAGTTTCGAGCACTTTCCCGGCGGCTTCCACCACCTCTTTGTCCCCCGTTTCATACGCATCCATCAATTGGGTATATGCATCGGCGGGAAATTTGGCATCCAACGGCAGATACACCGTATCTTCACCCGCACCCGGCATTTTCACGGCAAATTCCACCACGTTTTTACTGCCGGGGACGGTGGCAACGTTGGTTTCATACTGTTCGGGCGACAAGATTTCTTCCAAAATCGCGCCCAGTTGGATTTCACCCAACACGCCGCGGGTTTTGACGTTAGAAAGCACCTTTTTCAAGTCGCCGACACCCGACGCCAGATTTTGCATCTCGCCCAAACCGCGATGCACCTGTTCCAACCGTTCGTTGACCAGTTTAAAAGATTCGGAAATGCGGTCGTTAAGCGTCTTTTGCAATTTTTCATCCACCGTACGACGCATTTCTTCCAATTGGCGGTTGTTTTCGTTACGGATTTCGTGCATGCCGTCCTGTACCGATTTGCGGGTGGTTTCCATAGCGGTCAGATTGGCTTTATTCGCTTCGGATTGTGCGGTGAGCAATATATCCCCCATCGCTTTGACCGACGTTTGTACACTGCGACTGCTTTCTTCTCGATTCTCACGCAGTTGTTGCAACATATCGGCGCGTAATTTTTCCAGTTGTGCGGTACTGTCTGCTTGCTCTTTTCCTTTCGTGCCCACGCGACGCAACAGCACCAGCAACAACACGCAAACGAGCAACAGCAACCCGCACGCAACATAGGTCAACCATATAACGTCTTGATTCATGTCATATACTCTCCTTGAGCGTTACTTTTCCTTAACGGTCCTCGAAAACCGCCGCATCCGTATCATCGCCCGCATCCAAATTCAAAGCGCGCATGGCACGCTTGTCCGCTTCGGGATGTGCCTCATAATACGGGTCAATCATCGTTTTCTTGATATACGGGAAAATAGTGAACTGTATCAGCAAAGAACGCAACGCGGGGTAAATGAGAATATACAATAGCCCCAACACCGCGAACCATATCCGATAATCCACAAACAACAATGGTATGCACAGCGCTGCCACACTCACGGCGAGTATACCGAACAATGCCAGATTCTGTTTGAAATTATGCAACGAGAACAAAAAAGCGTTCTTATACATTTGTTTCAAGGTCAAATCAAACGTGATGACCTGTATCTGCATGTAATAGTTCATAAAGGTGAACATCAACATACCGATGAGATTTAAGCCTAACATCAACCAATGTTGGGTGGGAGCGGTACTGCCGTCACCGCGAAAGAACAGTGATGCGACATAAAAATACGTGTTGTAACCGAAAATTGCCCACACAGTAACGTTGATAAGCCCTATCGGCAACGCACGGCGCCAAGTGCGGCGCACGGTTGCGAAAAAGTCGTGACAGGGGTATGCAAACTTTCCGCGAGCGGCGTTGCGGGTAATATAAGTTAACCCCGCCGCACCCAAACCATTGGTGACCAACGGCAGGCAAAGCAATATATATAACAAATTCGCGCGCAAAAAGCTTGTCCACTTGGTGCCGAAAATTTCAAAGAAACGGCGAAAAGGACTTTTTTGCGGGGCGTTCTTGTATACGCCCGCGCCTTCGCGCGTGTAATAATTTCCCAGTTGTTCAAACAATCCCACGAATACATCTCCTCATAAAGCCATTCTAAGCAACACTTCTACAATACCGCCCGCGAGTGCAACCAGCACAAACAGTGCAAAACGCAAACGGTACAATTGAAAATCGCGGTGCAGTCCCGGCACTACGGTATTCTTTTCCAATATGTGTCCTCCGAGCAACACGGTCATACGCATCGATTCTGCCGACGCCATCACCAATGCCGCCGATTTAAACAAAGAAGGTATCAACAATACCAAAAAAGACAGCAGCACACCGCGCCAGCCGGTACTGTAATAATATGCCTCGCTCATACCGATACCCAAACCAAAAAATACAGGCACCGTCAAAATGAGCGGCAAACCACACGCGGAAAGGCCGCAAAAAAACAAAAGTAATAACAATAAAAACACTTGAAAACACGCGTTATATATCGCAGTGAGTGCTGCTTTCGCACCACTTTCAAGCGGAGATACGGTCAATAAAGAATTGAGCAACGCACTCTCTCCGTGCCCGTATGCGCGAAACAACAAACATCCCGCTATCACACCAAACCATAACAAAGAAAGCAATAGCACCAACCGTCTGTGCGAACGCAAGAAAACGCGGGTACGGTAAGCGGAAACACGCATCATATACATCACTCCTTCACCCAAACTATATGGGAAAAAGAGGACAAGTATACCTGTTGTCCATCTGCTTTTTAAAAAAGGGGTGTTGCACGGACGCGCAACACCCCGATGACATACTCATTTTTTGTTTACACCAATCATCCCGCCGGCCATGCCGCTAACCAACAAAACCGGCAACTTGATAAACAAAAAACCGACATCTATGCCGCGGTGTAACAACAGACCCGCCAGCAAAACACACGCGAACAAGAACAAGCCGCAAAGCAGTCCTGCCAGCCAACCTTGACTGCCGGACAGCCGCGCGGCAACCAGACCGCCGAAAAAGGCGCCCACCGCCGCGGAAACCATCGCCAGCACCGACAAGGCGGCGTGCGGTATATCCAAAGCGGTTATCAGCACAGCCGATAACACCATACACAGTGCTCCTATCACTACCGCAATAACAGCACCGATACTCAGCGGTTTTAACGGCAAGCGAGCCGCTTTACCCTCATTTCGCGCTTTCACAAGCATCCCTCCGCACCAGGTATTCGTCATACACTTATGCAAAAGGACTGAAAATTATGCCGACAAATTAGATATCGTCGTCATCATCATCGTCGTCATCGACGTTTGCCATATCGGATTCTTCGTGTTTGGTTTCCACGGTCTGAATCGCCCATTTTTTAATCTGCATTTTGCTGCGGTCAGCACCCGTTTCAATGGTCAGCGTGTCGTCTTTGATATTGACAACGCGACCGCAGATGCCGCCGATAGTGGTCAGTTCATCGCCCACGCGAATGGAATTGCGCATTTTCTGTTCTTCTTGTTGCTTTTTCTTCTGCGGACGAATCATCAGGAAATACATCAGCAGAATGATGAGCGCAAAAGGCGCAATTTGCATCAACAATGCGAGCCAGGAATTGCCG
>JAZOCQ010000193.1:0-1738 GCA_045596565.1 Acutalibacteraceae bacterium | reverse complement strand
GATTAAGAAGATTTCGCTCCACAATTTCCAAAATCACCGTATCGTATTGGGCGGCGTCGGTAAAATCATACGGCGTTACGCGGCTGAAAACCGTTGTGCGATACGTTTGCGCCATAAACGGCAACAGTGCATTACCAAAAGAATCTCGGTACATCAGCAAACTGCCGTCCCCATTTTCGTTTTCGGTGGTAATCAGCAAATCCTCATCGTTGCGGTAATTTGAAGTAAATATATACGTCCACGCGGTGTCATATACGGCTTGGGTATCTTTGATATCCAAAGCAGGGAAAATCATATCATCCAAATCGCCGCGCCAAGTATTTTCCCAAGTAAAAGCTACGTTGTCAAACATATCCGCCCGTCTGTTGGCGGCTTTCATCAAGGCGCGATACCCTTGTAATGCGCCATACGAATTCCAGTGGGTATCCCGCTTATGATAGGTTTGTTCGGAGCTGTTCTGTAAAGCGCTGCTCAAATCGACAAAATATCCCGTATCTTTTAAAAGTGCTGTCAAACGTTCGAGATTAGACGCACTATCACTCTTTTGATACCGTGCAGGCATATACGCGGGGTATATTGTGTTTTTGTTCGGTGCGACCGTAAATACAAAATCTGCACCGCTAACGCGTATCGCTTCTTCTGTCAGCGACAGAGTGGTTTGTAATTGTTGTAATGCGGTATCGGACAATGCATTAGTCACTTGATAATTAGGTAAGGTTTCCGAAAAATACAACCAGCCATCTTTTCCCACTATCACCTGCTGTTCATCCGACGTAGCGAACAAGGCGGATTTCCAGTAATTGTTTACTGAAATGATTTGCGAGCGGAACGGAAAATGCTCACAAAGCCAGGTATCCAGTTGTGCGGTAAATTCTACATTCCATCCATTCTCATCTATCAATGACGGGAATGCTGACAAAGCACGTTTTTCGGCTGAAATTTCTTTGGAAAACGGCAACAACAAAGACGGTGCCGCCAAAATGATACACAACACGACGACATAAAGCCTTTTCCCGAACTTCACAGCGACACCCCTCCTTTAAAATCTGAAATAGATAAACGGATTATAGGTATCTGCCGCCAATGCACCCATACACAATAACAGTAACACAACGGAAAAACCGTAGCTGACAACCGTACATATACGTGCGCCGTTTGCCGTGGCAGATATCTTGCGGCGTAATGCAGGCAAAACAGGGAAAGATAACGCTAAGGAAAGGATCAATACGACCATAAACCATGGCGTAATCTCACCCAATACTGCCGTATTAACGGCTTGTGCATCGCCCGTAAACATGGTTTTAAAATAAGAGAAGGCATACGATACGCTGTCCGCACGGAACACGGTAAAACCAATCAATACCAAAAACCAAGTATACACCGTAACCGCAACTTTCCCAAGCGGATATTTGGAAAGCTTAGAAACCGGCAATATCTGACTGCTCTCCAATATCAGCAGCAAGCCGTGAAAAACACCCCACAGCAAAAAGGTGAAATTGGCGCCGTGCCATAAACCGGTTGCCAAAAACACCACACACTGATTGAACAGCGCACGCCCCTTCCCCTTGCGGTTGCCGCCCAGTGATATATACAAATATTCCTTAAACCAGGTGGATAAGGATATATGCCAACGACGCCAAAAGAGTTTGATGCCCTGCGCCGCATACGGATAGTCAAAGTTCTCTTTAAAAGTAAACCCGAATACACGACCCAATCCGATTGCCATATCGCTGTATCC
>JAZOCQ010000192.1:0-2270 GCA_045596565.1 Acutalibacteraceae bacterium | reverse complement strand
TGCCTTGACTGGAACAACAATTACGGCGAAGACCCTGATAAAGTTATTCTGTTCCATTGCGGTTCCACCGCCCAGAAACTGATGGCGGCAAAAGGTACCGTGACGTCCCATAAAATGTTTGATAAAACCGACAAAGGCAGCGGTTGGGGTACCAACGAAGGGCGCATTGCCGCGTTCCCGATGACCTTCTCTAACTGCAAGACCGAAGACGGCAAAATTACCATTTACTTCAGCGAAGGCGAATTTACCGACGACAACATTGAAGATGCGTTCTTCGGTTGCGGCGGCGTCGCCAAAATCAACAACCTGCAGGATAAACTCATTCGTTTGGCGCGCGGCGGTTTCAAACATCACACCACCGTTGCCAACGGTCACGTCAAAGCCATTTTAGAAGAAGCGTTCAAATACTATCTCGGCTACGACGTTGTGAGCATTGAGGATTAAGATATGATTATTGGCGGATTGGACGTTGGCACCACCGGTGCCAAAATCGTCTTGTACAACGAAAACGGCAACCTATTGGATACATATTACACCGAATACGACGTCGCACACCAAAACGGGCAACACGAAATTGATTTCCGTGATGTAAAAGACGGCGTTTTTACGCTGTTAAAGCAGGCGGTCGCCGCCTACAAGATCGACGCCATCGGTGTGACCAGTTTCGGCGAGACCTTTGCGCTTTTAGACGAAAACGACAACGTGCTCACCCCGTCTATGCTGTACACCGACCCGCGCGGTGAACAAGAGTGCGAAGCGCTCAAAGCCGCTATCGGTGAAGAAAAACTCACTCTTTTAACAGGTGTAAAACCCCACCCCATGTACAGCATCGCCAAGATGATGTGGCACAAGGCACACACCCCTGCGTTTAAAGATTGTCGCCGTATCCTGTTGGGCGAAGATTTTATCGTATACACGTTGACGGGGGTTGCGCAAATTGACTACTCGTTAGCGGCGCGTACCGCGGCATTTGACATTGAGAAAAAATGCTGGATCGACGACGTGTTGCAGGCGGCAGGTATCGACCCTGCCCTGCTCGCCACCCCCGTACCCGCAGGTACGGTAGCAGGCACGGTCACACAAGCGGTCAAAGACGCGCTTGGCATTGCCTACGACATCACCGTTGTCAACGGTTGCCACGACCAGGTGGCAGGTATGCTCGGCGCAGGCGTATTTGACCCATCGCAAGCGATGGACGGTACGGGGACGGTAGAATGTATCCCCGTCATTTTAGAGAAAAAACCCACCGATACCGCTTTTTATGAAGGCGGATATTCCGTTGTGCCGTTTACGGATGACACGTACGCATGTTACGCGTTGTCCTTTACGGGCGGTGCCACGTTAAAGTGGTTCCGCGATACCTTTGCCGCCGATGAGAGAGCGGCGGCAGAGGCCGCGGGCAAAAACGTATACGCCGTGCTGGACAGTAAAGTACCCGCAGGACCTACGGGACTGCTCGTACTGCCGCATTTTGCAGGTGCCGCAACGCCGTATATGGATAACGACGCAAAAGCCGCGTTTGTAGGGGTTACGTTAGAAACCACCAAATACGACCTATATAAAGCGTTAATGGAAGGCACATCCTTTGAAATGTTGCTCAATTTCAACACGTTAAGTGCGGCATTGACCGCACCGATTACCGTAATTCGCGCAACCGGCGGCGGTGCCACATCGGACGTGTGGTTACAAATCAAAGCAGATATTTTAGACACCGCCATTACCGCTCTTTCTTGTAAAGAAGTGGGCGCGGCGGGCACGGCGGCGTTAGCGGGTGTAGCTGTCGGTGCGTTTACCACGGTAAAAGATGCCGTCACTAAAATGGTTACGGTAAGAACCGTGTTCACCCCTACCGCAAAATACACCGATCTTTATAAAAGACTTTACAAGCGTTACACGTTGTTGTATAATGCGGTGAAAGGATTGAGATGATGAAACGTTACGTCGGCAACCCGTTGCAGACGCGCGGCGCAGAACAGTACGTTTTGCAAGACGGCAAAGGTAACGGTATGCACTTTTTGTATGTGCGCAACGGTTGCGGTTTAGAAGTGTGGTTGTCCCTTGACCGTGCGGGTGACGTATCCCGCGTGCAGTTTAAAGGAGATAATATGGGGTACTTTGCCCCGTGCGGCTACGTAGCACCGCAGTATTATGACCGCGTAGGTGCCGGCTTCTTAAAATCCTTTACGGCGGGCTTTTTTACCACCTGCGGTCTTACGGCGGTAGGGTCCCCTTGTACCGATGACGGCGAAGAACTGCCGTTGCACGGTACG
>JAZOCQ010000191.1:0-11597 GCA_045596565.1 Acutalibacteraceae bacterium | reverse complement strand
CTGAGCGTGCGAAGATCCTGCCCCGCCGTGTGACCGGTACCTGCGCGCGCCACCAGAGAGACCTGACTGTCGCTATCAAACGCGCTCGTCAGATTGCTCTGTTGCCGTTTATCAGTGATTAACAGCACAACTATATGCCTTTCCAAACGGAAAGGCATATTTTTTGAAAGCCTAGTTTAAATTTCCAACACTCTGCTTGCACATTGCTTAAAAAATGTGTATAATAAAGGTGTTTGGGAATCCAAAATACGAAAGGAGAATATCCATGAACTATTCCCATGAAGTAGAAAACATGTGCGTAGTAAAAAAGGGTCCTAACCATGGTCCCGCTCCCATTCCCGAAGAGGGTAAATGGGTGAAAGCCTACAACGTGACTGACATCTCCGGTCTGACCCACGGTATCGGCTGGTGTGCTCCCCAACAGGGCACCTGCAAATTGACTCTCAATGTCAAAAACGGCATTGTTGAGGAAGCTTTGGCTGAAACCATCGGTTGTTCCGGTATTACCCACTCTGCTTCGATGGCGGCTGAAATTCTGCCCGGCAAAACCCTGCAGGAATGCTTGAACACCGACTTGGTGTGTGACGCTATCAACGTGGCTATGCGTGAACTGTATCTGCAGATTGTGTACGGCCGTACCCAGTCCGCTTTCTCCGAGGACGGTTTGTCCATCGGCGCGGGTTTGGAAGACTTGGGCAAAGGCTTGCGTTCGCAGGTTGGTACCATGTACTCCACTAACGCTAAGGGCGTTCGTTATCTCGAAATGGCAGAAGGCTACGTGACCAAAATTGCTCTTGATGAAGAAGGCGAAGTCATCGGCTATCAGTTCGTGAAACTGGGCAAAATGCTGGAAGACATCCGTCACGGTGCCGAGCCTAACGAAGCTTACAAAAACAACATCGGTCAGTACGGTCGCTTTGATAATGCGGCGAAGTACATCGACCCGCGTGAAGAATAATATAGGAGGTTGTAGACATGGCAAACGAAGTAAAATTCGAAGGCAAGGACAGACGCCTTGCAAAAATCGAGAAATTCCTTGCTGAGAACGACCTCGGCTCTATGGAAGCTTGCCGCGACCTGTGCCTGTCCAAAGGCATCGACGTGGAAGCCATTGTTAAGGGCGTACAGCCCATCGCTTTTGAAAACGCTGTGTGGGCATACACCTTGGGTGTGGCACTCGCACTGAAACGTGGCGTTTCCGCTGCTGCCGAAGCTTCCGCTGTTATCGGCGAAGGCTTGCAGGCGTTCTGCGTGCCCGGCTCTGTTGCTGAGCAACGTAAAGTGGGTCTGGGGCACGGTAACCTTCGCAAGATGCTGTTGTCGGATGAAACCGATTGCTTTGCATTTTTGGCGGGTCACGAATCCTTTGCGGCTGCGGAAGGTGCTATCGGCATCGCCCGTACTGCAAACAAAGCCCGTAAAAAACCGTTGCGCGTTATCCTCAACGGCTTGGGCAAAGATGCGGCTTACATCATCAGCCGTATCAACGGTTTCACCTATGTGGAGACCGAATATGATTTCTACACTGACGAATTGAAAATCGTCCGTGAAAAAGCTTTCTCCGACGGCGAGCGTGCTAAGGTTAAGTGCTACGGCGCGAACGACGTTTCCGAAGGTGTGGCTATCATGAAGCACGAGAAGGTCGAAGTTTCCATCACCGGTAACTCCACCAATCCGACCCGCTTCCAGCATCCGGTTGCCGGCACTTACAAAAAGTGGACTTTGGAAAACGGCAAGAAATACTTCTCCGTTGCTTCCGGCGGCGGCACCGGCCGTACCTTGCACCCCGACAACGTGGCTGCCGGCCCTGCCTCTTACGGCTTGACCGATACCATGGGTCGTATGCACGGTGACGCACAGTTTGCCGGTTCTTCTTCCGTGCCTGCGCACGTGGAGATGATGGGTCTTATCGGCGCGGGTAACAACCCGATGGTTGGTATGACCGTTGCTTGCGCGGTTGCTGTGGAAGAAGCTGCTAAATAATTAAGGCTTATAAAAAATGACCCGTCTACCTTTTTGGTAGACGGGTCATTTTTTATGTATCACAATACTATGACCGTTATCACAAATGCAACAACTTCTGCCAAAGATAGTATCCAAATTGTGCGGAACATTTTTTTGTAAGTGGACAATTTTGCGCGTAAACTCAGTATTAAAAATACAATTAATGCAGCAAACGGTATCAAGCCAAATACCAAGGACAAAAGCACAGCGCCTATCTTTCCGGAAAAATCACTCATTAATATTCCAATTGCATCAGAATTATACAGACTATAAGCCTCTTCAAGAACAGCTATGGCTTCAGCATCCGTGATTCTATTTGCACACAAAAATTCGTGCGATGCAGGATAAAAATCATAGGGATCTGTCACATCGTTTGCGCCATAATCAACATAGTAGTATGTATCATCGTTCAAAAGTATAATACCTTTTTTGATATAAAAGTTGTTATTAGTTGCATATGCGTTTACATCAAAACATTCGTAAAACGAGAGGTCGTAACCTGAAAGGGTTATTTTCTCTCCTAAAATTTGATTTGAGTTAAGTTGAATTTGGTTGTCGCTTGGATAACCAAATTCAACAGTGTACGTAGACGGATAAATTGTAAGTACGTTGTGTTCGGTGAGATATTCATCCGCATTTATATATGTGGCTGATATATTGCTGCCGTCACTTAATGTTATCTCTGCTGTTATGATTACAGTATTCACGCTTATCTGAAAATCGACAGATTTAATTTCATCCGAATCATACTTGATTCCATAAAATTCATTTTCGTAACTCCATTCTGTCATAGAAGCGTCAAAGCGTTTATATTGTTTTCCGTTATAGTAAAGTGTTTTGTAATCCTCGCTTAGAGATATACCGCAAGCCGTACTATTATCATCACGTTCTGTTATGGTAGCCGCAGCGTTAAATTTTAAGCAAGGGATAATCAAAAAGACAGCAATAATAAAAGCAAGTATTTTCTTTTTCATTTTTATTCCCCCTTATGCAAGATTAAGTTTGCGGTCAATCATAAAATAATTTAGCATATATAAAACCATGCACATAAGCGTCACCATCAGAACCACAGCCAAGAGAATCATTACGATAAGAGGGTTTACAAAATCATCAGGCAAGGCGGATATTCTTTCTGTTAAGTAAGTAGTACCAAAAAGGAAAATTAACTGAACAATGGTGGTGATAACACCGTTTGCAACGTAGTATATGCCTATTGCAGTTATAACTTTTGCTTTTTTGGTTATAATCGTCGCGAAAGTTATGCAGGCAAACATAAGCAGTGTAAAGAATGCATAGCCTAAAATCATAAGCAGTAAAAGCTCAATTATTATTATAAAGATATACACATAATCTAAGGAGCTTATTTGGGCAAAAAGTCTAGACAATTCTTGTGCCAGCGGCATCAAAAAATCTTGATAAAAAGGTTTTCCCGCGCCTATTGCACACAAAATTATAATATCCAAAAAAATGACTGTAGCACTGCTGATTATTGTGATAACGCTGGTCATAATTTTTGAGTTTAACAGTTGACTGCGTTTTACGGGTAAGGTAAAGGTAAGATATCCTTCGTCGGTAAAGAAGTTTTTGTAAAAACGCACGAAAATCATAATGTATGAGAAAATAGGAAATGCCACTATGCCTATTATCGTAAAAACTATGGCTAAAACAACGAGCACCGATATAATCAAAGGTACATCTTTATCGGTCACAGTAACGGATATAGCCAATCCGCCGGCCACAGATAAGCCAATAGTTGCAAGAGCCGCTATCCACCAATATCTAAATACCGATTTTAAATCATAATGCAAAAGCTTTTTCAACATTTGAATACCTCCCTGAAGAGTTCGTCGAGCGATTTTCCGCTTTCAATACGTGCCTGCTCGGCATTGCCGGAATTTAAAACCGTTCCGCCAAACGACAAAAATATAAAGTCATCCAGCACCTGTTCGACATCTGTTATAAGGTGAGTTGTGATAATTATGGTTGCTTCGGGGTTGTAGTTGCTAACGATAGTACTTAAAATATATTCGCGAGCTGCAGGGTCCACACCTGCAATGGGTTCGTCAAGCAAATATAGTTTTGCATTCCGTGACATAACAAGAATGAGTTGAACCTTTTCTTTCGTTCCCTTTGAAAGTGCTTTCAGTTTAGATTTAGGGTCGATACCGAGGTCGGAGAGCAGTTTGTATGCGCGGTTTGCATCAAAATCGGCATAAAACTCTTCAAAATACATCACAAGTTCTTCGACCTTCATCCAAGAGTCGAAATATGTACGCTCAGGCAGGTACGAAATAAGTGCCTTGCTTTGCTCACCTATAGGTTTCCCGTCCACCAAAATCTCGCCGCTATCAGGCTGCAAAAGTCCTGAAATCAGCTTTATAAGGGTAGATTTTCCGCATCCGTTAGGACCTAAGAGACCGACTATTTTACCTGCGGTGATTTCCAAATTAAGATTAAGCAGTACAGGCATGCCCTTGCGGTAAGATTTGGTCAAATGTTTACATTCAAGTATATTCAAGTTAATCTCTCCTCTACCATTTTGATTATTTCGCCTTTTTCAAGACCGAGCGGTTGTATGCTATGCACAAACGTTTTTACTGTTTGCTCTGCCGTTTTTTTGCGGCAATTCTCAATCACCTCGATGTTATCAGTAACATAACGCCCAACAGTGCCTTTGGAAATGATGACACCTTCATTTTCAAGCTCTGTAAAGGCGTGCTGCACGGTGTTGGGATTGACCGCCGCAGTAAGTGCCAATTGACGCACCGAAGGGATTTGTGCACCCGGAGCATATTCGCCCGAAATTATCGATAAAATAATGCGCTCGGCAATCTGTATGTAAATCAGCTTATCCGAAGAAAATTTCCAAGCCATTAGTGACCCTCCTTTACTGTATTACTGTTCTATCACAATAATATAACGATATTAGAGTTTTGTCAAGAAAATACTGCATAATGGTAGAGAGGTTCTTTCTTAAAATAAGATTTTTAATTTTTTGAACACTCTAAAGATACATTATTTTGGAACTTTCCGGAATGCAGTGTCTGATTTTTTATTATCCGAATTATGCGGAATTGAAAAAACGATGTTTTATTTTCAAATAAACCATTGACACATATACTCTAATGTGTTAGAGTATATGTGAACTCTAACGCATTAGAGAAAGGGGTATTATGATGAACACACCTAAGGTATTTGAGAGCGAATATCGTTTTTGCTTGGTTTTGTGGGAACATGAACCTGTCAAAAGCAGTAAGCTTGTGGAACTTTGTAAGGAGCAGCTTGGTTGGAAGCCTACGACTACGTATACGGTTATTAAGCGCTTGTCGGAACGAGGTGTATTAAAAAATGAAAATACCGTCGTTACCTCGCTGGTCAGCAAAGATGAGGTTCAAGCAGCGGAGATAAATGAAATGGTAGAAAAAACCTTTGAAGGTTCGCTGCCGGCATTTATTGCGGCTTTTACGAAGCATCAAAAGATTTCGGATGACGAAATTGATGCGGTTCAGCAAATGATTAACCGTTTTAGGAAAGGGGAATCAAGATGAGTGCGTTCTTCTTACAGGTTGTGAATATGAGTATCTCGGCAAGTTGGATTGTACTTGCGGTGTTGCTTTTGCGGTTATTACTCAAAAAAGCGCCTAAATGGATTACAGTACTCCTTTGGGCTATTGTTGCTGTGAGACTGATTTGCCCATTCTCTATTGAAAGTGCGATGAGTTTAATACCCAGTGCACAAACAATCAGCCCTGATATATTGCTGGAACAAACACCTGAAATTGATACCGGGTTTCCCATTGTCAATAACGTGGTAAATCCCATTATAGATGAGTCGTTGTCTCCCGAACCCGGCGCAAGTGTTAACCCTTTACAGATATGGATTCCTATTTTGTCGCTCGTTTGGGTTTTGGGTATCGTTGGAATGCTCTTGTATACTGTAGTCAGTTATATCCGTGTAAAACGTAAGATTGGCACGGCGGTACTGTTTGGAGATAACATCTTCCAAAGCGAAAACGTTGTTTCTCCGTTTGTGCTTGGCATTATAAGGCCCAAAATCTATTTGCCGTTCAACATGAACGAGCGGGACACGGAACACGTTATCGCCCATGAGCAAGCACATATTTCCCGTAAAGACCACCTGTGGAAACCGCTCGGCTTTTTGATTCTTACACTCCATTGGTTCAATCCTCTGATGTGGCTCGGTTATGTTTTGCTTTGCCGTGATATTGAGCTTGCTTGTGATGAGAAGGTTGTTAAAAATCTGGAAAACGAGCAAAAAGCGGATTATTCTCAGGCACTTTTAACGTGCAGTGTCAATCGGCGTATAATTGCCGCTTGCCCTCTTGCCTTTGGGGAAGTCGGTGTAAAAGACAGAGTGAAATCGGTGCTAAATTATAAGAAACCTGCATTTTGGATTATATTAATAGCTGTTGTTGCAAGTGTTGTGGCAGCGGTATGTTTCTTGACAAATCCTATCTCTTCAAATGAAATGCAAATGCTATTGAATGTTTTAAATAATGAAAGAACATTTATAAACGAATCAGGTGAGAGCGTCTATTTAAAAGAACATAAACTGTTTAGCTTAATTGATGCCATTCCCGAAAAGTACGCACTGGTTGATTTTGACGGTGACGGCAAAGATGAGTTGGTGGTACATATTACTCCGGGGGGTGGAGCGTATATTGTATTTCATGTTGATAAGAATAAGGTCTATGGATTTGATTTTTGGGAAAGGGAATTGGTAAGCTTAAAAGAAGACGGGACATTTGTGCAAAGCGGTGGTGCCGGCCTTAACAGCTTTGCGGCTATGCAATTCCGAAAAGATACATACCAAATTCTTGAACAGGCATACGCAGATGATTTTGCAACTGTATATAGAGTTAATGGTGCTTCCTCGACAGCGGAAATTGCAAATGCGTATATTGCCGAATTTTACAACAAACCCGATGTCAGTTGGAAAGAATATGAGATTGTTTTCCGAGCTTCTAATACTGCTTTCCCAAATTTAAAAATAACTGTTACATTGGATACTGAAAAGCAAGCTGTAACTGCTTTAACCGTTTTTGATGAAAAAACAAATGAAAAGATTCAAAATATTAATCTGAATGAAAACGATATGTTTTCAAATAAGGTTATTTATTTTAAAGATATTAACTTTGACGGAGAGGATGATCTGATTATCCCTCAAAGCAGCACTGCTGCCGCGGCATATTATTCTGCATATATTTGGGATACCGCAATACATCAGTTTGTGTATGCGCCGACTTTTGAAAAACTATCAAATGTTGCACTGGATGCAGACAAAAAAGTAATACTATCCAGCAAGTCAGCCGACAAAATAACGTCATACTCAATAAGCATTTTTGACCCACATATAAAAGATTTCATAGTACAAAGAACGCTTTATTATTATCCTGACGGAGAAAACATGGTGTATACGGAGGAGTGCCTTGAAAACGGTGAAATGCGAATAATCGCGCAATTTACCAAACCGATAAAAAATGATGATTATTATGCAATGGATTCTGCACTTTACGAGTATTACAGCAACCATTGGAATTTAAGCTCACCGCTATGGGAGAATTACTTGATTCCGAATGACAGTAATAATTATTCGTTTCTATATATGCGGTTTTTACGGGGCGAAAAGACTGCATTAGATGAAAATGCGGTTGCAAAATTGTTTGAAGAGTATTTGTTAATGGCTTCTAATGCGGAAGAATATACATATACGTATTTTGATATGACCGGTGATGGCATTCCTGAACTTTGTGTGGATACTGTGCCGGAAATGTATTTTTTCACTATAAAAAACGGTGAACTGCATCATTGGTATACAGAGCACAACGCAAACAGTAAGTTGTTGAATAACGGTGCGTTTTTAATGGAAAGACACGGAGCTGCCCCGGAGCATATAAATTATGAATATTATGAGTTAGATGCAAATGCCAAAGCACAGTTTTCTATTTCTTTCTCTTGGTGGGAGAAAGAGACAGTTGATGGAAAAGAATACCCCGCGTTTTACGAGATAAATGGACAAGAGGTTTCTAAGAGGGAATATGAAGAAAAAACACAAAAATATTTAGCTGTCGGCGAGGATAAAATTGTTTGGTATACTAAACAACATCAAAAGGTTCAATCGGATGACGGGCTTTCCCAAGACACGCAAAAAAGAACCGATTGCGAAATTATTGAGCTGACATCAAAAACGGAATTTGAAGAAGATATTGTGTTTGAATGGCGAGGTGAGAGCATAACGGTAGAAAAGCCAAAATTTCTCGGTTTGAAGATTGACGAAGTGTACAGCTATAAAGCTTTTTATGCGTTCAATAATGACGGCTTGGAGTCTATTAAATATGGCGATACATATATGACTGTTAATACAAACGGTGAGATAGTGGAATATGGTGCACAAACAGCCGTCAAAAGCGATAAAGCAAGGGAATATGCCAATCTTCCACATGGAATGGACGGACGTCCGGTCAGCGAAAAAACAATGATTAGGCAAACGGGGGAGCCGGGAAATTATAAACAACAACTTTGCACTTATGACGGTCAGCCTTTGAGCGGTTATTTTGATTCTATTGGTTACTTTTATAACGGGCTGGCACTTGTTCAAGAAGATTTTAAATTAGGCATTATCGATGAAACGGGTACGCTTCTTCTGGAACCTACGATCTCCTTTGATAAGATTACATATCCACCGACAGAAAGATATTTTTATGTTAGTTATATGGACCGGGACGCTTTTATAATACCAATAGGCGGTGAACTTGCGGTTATACATATAACAAGACAATAGGGCGGGTTTCTGTTTACATGGTTTCTTTGGTGTGGTATACTGTTTGTCGGAGGGGATAGTATGCGAAAAGAAATTGTCACCATAGAAAACATCAAAAAGGATATACGTGCACAGTTGTGGAGAAATGTGATAGGCGGTATGTTGTGCTTGCCATGGTTGTGGCTTATTGCGTTGTTGATAGGTAAGCTCTTTGAACTGTGCGGCAGAACTGTACCCTATATTGTCATACATTTGGTTACATTGGCTATCGTATTGTTGGATATTACGTTGCTGCTAATAAAATTGTATCAAGTCCGTAACGAGCGTTTTACATTTGTTCGAGATTTTGTGGTAGATAAAATTGGTAAAGTGCCGTATATATTAAGTCGAGGTACATTTTATCGATACAAACCTTATCGCCTCGTATTTGCGCGAGAAGGCACCATGCCTATCCGACAAAACATGGATTTTTATAAATGGACCGGCTGTCCCCGCAGTGACAAAACCATTTTCGATATGGCGGATATGAAGGATATGTTTTTGTTGGTGCAGATAGGCCGCAAAACGTGGGTTATGTATAATGAAAAATTTTTCGATACATCTGTTGTGGATGGTGAAAAGGTGAACACCTAAAAACAACAAAACGGCACTCTGCGGCGTACTGTTTTTTATAAGGACTTGATTTATTTTTGAAAATGGCATATGATATATACTGATAGAAATTTTATGTAACAGAGGTATACATATGAAAATGGTAAAAGACAAGAAACTCGTTGTCGGTGCGGATTTTGCGGGCTTTCCGCTCAAGGAAGCGGTTTGCGAGCATTTGCGCAAAAAAGGTTGGAGATTGAGGACTTGGGCGTGACTGCAACCAGTGACCCCGATGATACCGATAACATGTTCCACCGCGTGGGTCTGCGCGTCGGCAGCAAAATCAGCGAAGGCGAATATGAGCGTGCTCTGTTGTTCTGCGGCACCGGTATGGGCATTCATATTGCGGCAAGCAAATGTCCGCACGTGCATGCGGGTGTTGTGGAAAGTGTGCCCGCCGCTCTGCGTGCTATCACCGGTAACGGCGTAAACGTGCTGGCAATGGGTGCTTTCTACGTTGCGCCTGCAATGGGTTGTGACATTGCGGATGCATACCTGAACGCAGATTTAGGTACCGGTTATGAATGGTGGAAAAACTTTTATGAGTTCCATAAACTCGCCATTGACGAGCTGGAAGCGTTCGACTATGAAGAGTACAAGAAGAACGGCTTTAAGGTGAACAAACTGGGCGATTATCCGTTGCAGTTGGAAACCAAACCCGAATAATTTAAAACCAAAAGACCTCTGTTACAAACAGGGGTCTTTTTTTGCGGCCATACTCATACTGTATACAGAATGGGGGATGACTGTATGCGTGATTGGATACTGTCGGTTATGAATGAATGGGGATATGGCGGCATTGTCTTTTTGATTGCGGTAGAAAACGTGTTCCCGCCTATTCCGTCAGAAGTCATTCTCACTTTCGGCGGCTTTATGACCACCTGTACCCATTTACAGGTGTGGTGGGTGATTGTTGCCGCTACGGTCGGCTCGTTGCTCGGTGCTGTGATTTTGTATGTTGCGGGCAGAATATTGGGTGCAGGGCGCGTGATGGCGTTGCTCGACGGCAGAGTGGGTAAGATGTTGCATTTTAAACGTGCTGACGTGGAAAGTGCTATGGTATGGTTCGAAAAACGTGGCGGGAAAGCGGTGCTGTTGTGCCGTTGTATCCCTATTGTACGCAGCGTGATTTCCATTCCTGCGGGTATGGCAAAAATGGCGTTCATACCGTTTTTATTGCTCACAACACTCGGCTCTTTTGCGTGGAACACAGCACTTGTTTACCTCGGTGCGTTGGCGGGCAATTCTTGGGAGAAAATTGCACAGACATTTGGTACCTATTCGGACATTGTGGCGGTGGGGATGCTCGGCTTGACGCCGCTGATAACATTGTGGATTTTAAACCGCAAAGCTCGGCAAAATAGGTTATAGGACTTTACTTTTTTGAAACATTCGTGTAAAATGAGCAAAGACGATTGGAAAACAGGAGAGAATAAGATGAACTTAAAAAAACGGCGTAAACGTATTCGTATGATTTTGTCACTTTCCGGCATTTTACTCGCGTTATACTATCTTTTACCCGCTATCGGTATGGCGATGGAGGCTTCCAAAGGCGAAATTTTTCTCAATGTTGGCTTGTTGCATTTGTTATTCCCGTTGTATTTATATATCAGCTCAATTATTCTCGGTGTTAAATACGGATTTTGCTCTATTTACGCGGTAGCGGCAGCGCTATTGTTTTTGCCGACATTGCTTATCTATTTCACAAGCAACGTGTGGGTGGCATCGCCCATTTACGGCGGGATTGCACTGGGAGGCAATTTGATGGGAGTAGGGCTTGGTAAAGCCTATCGCAAGATGAAAAACGAAGCAGAAAATTAAGAAATGCACAGTGGTTCGCCACTGTGCATTTTTTGCATATTTTTAAAAGGCGTGCGCATACTGTCAGCGGAGGGATGAAAATGGATATCAGTGGGCAGGAATATAAACAAATGCAAAAAGCCGCCGCGCCCAAATCGCCGAGCTTAAAAAACTGTATATGGGCGTTTGTAATTGGTGGCGTAATCTGTGCATTAGGGGAAATTATTATTCAATTAGCGAAAAAAGGCGGTTTAACAGAGGAAATGTCGCGTATGGTGTGTGCGGTTTCGTTGATAGGGCTTAGTGTCTTGCTGACCGCTTTTAAAGTTTACGACAATCTTGCCAAACACGCGGGCGCAGG
>JAZOCQ010000190.1:0-10442 GCA_045596565.1 Acutalibacteraceae bacterium | reverse complement strand
TTTTTCAAACATTATTTTTTCTATGGCATTGGCAAACTCATCCACTCGTGTTGGGTTACACAATAATCCGCCCTTTTCATTTTCAATCAAATCCCTACAACCGCGTATGTCCGAACACACAACGGGAAGACCGACAGACATAGCTTCCATGACAGCACACGGTAACCCTTCTCGCAATGAAGGCAAAACAAATAAATCTGCTGCCTTATAATACCGACCAACATTTCTGATGTAACCAAGGAATTTTACTCTTGTCTCCATCCCGGCAACTTTAACTTTTTCCTCAAGTTGTTTTCTCAAAGGTCCGTTTCCCGCCAGCATATATTTTATATTTTGATTATTTAGGATTGAGATGGCATTAATTATATTTATATTATTTTTGTTGGTATTCAATTCACCTACCGAGAAGATAACAAAGTCATTTTTGGAATAACCTAACTCCTTCCTGATTTGTTCTCTATCCTCATCACAATAAAGACGATTATAATCAATTCCTACTCCGTGAACATATTCCACTCTCTTAGCTTTCATTTTTCTTTTGGCGAAGTCGTAATCTTCCTGATTTATTGTAATCAAGGTATCAGTATACTTGGATAATATTCTTTCTATAGGATAGTATAAAAGCCAATTCTTTTTAGGAGCTCCTTTAAAGAAATGAAAGCCGTGCGCCATATATATAATTTTTAATCCACTTTTCCTGTATCTTTTCGCCGCAAGCCTACCCAATACCGCTCCAACAGGAGTGTGACAATAAACGATATCATAATTACCGTTTCCCAAGACTTCTTTTAATTTTTTGTAAGCAATTATATTTGAAAATGCAAAAGGAGAACGTGCAAACGGTAAATCGAAAACCTCATTTGCGCCGGTAATATTCAAAACGTCCTTCTCGCCTAAATTGTTTTTGGCTGCAACATCAACAATATCGCCTCTTTGCTTTAAAGCATTTATGGTATTGTTATGAAACTGCGCAACATGACTTTGAACAGTAGCTACCAAAAGTATTTTTTTCTTTGCTGTGGTCACCTGTTCAAACGGTTTTGTTGTATTCAACATAGTAGTTGCCATCCACACTTTCTCTATATTTCAGACCTTATACCTTTTAAATTTTTTATAACTACCTCGAATAAACGTTCATGATTTCCTTCTCCAACAAAGCTATTATGTGGCGACACAATAACGTTCTTCATCTTCCAAAGCGGAGAATCTGCATGTAAGGGTTCTTGCTCAAACACATCCAAAACAGCACCCAATAATTTTGTTTCTAAGGCGTTTATCAATGCTTTGGTATCCACGATTTCGCCACGAGCAATGTTCACTAAAACGCTTTTTTCTTTCATCTTCTCAAACCGCTGAACATTCATCAAATGTTTGGTTTCCTCTACCAGGGGAACGGTTAGTATTACAATATCGCTCTGCAACAAAGCCAAATCCAAATCCTCTACTGAGTAAACTACTTCGAATAAACCGTTCTTCACAGTGGATACATCCACTCCGATAATGCGACAATCAAAACCGGCAAAACGCTTTGCACAAACGCTACCGACACTGCCACAACCAATCACACAAACTGTTTTTCCCGTCAGCTCTAAGAGATCGCGGCGTTTTTCCCAAAGCATTTGCATTTGTTGCTGATGAAAATAGTGATACTGCTTATAAAGCTGCAAAACGCCACCTATAGCAAACTCCGCCATGGGAATACTATAAACACCCGAAGCGTTATAAATGGTAATACCTTTTTTTCGTATATACGACAAAGGTACACGATCAAAACCGGCACTGGTTAACTGTATATACCGCAATTTAGTAAAGCGCTCAATGGGATGATACAAAAACAAATTATTACAAATAACCGCTTCTACATATTCATAATTCACAGTTAACGGTGCGGACTCCAATGGTTGTTTTATAACCTGATGACCGAGAATGGTTAACATATTTAATTGTTCTTCCGTACAATTCCAAGCCCCGGTAACCAATATATTCATGCTTGCAACCTCAGTTATACATTATTTCATGCCGACTACTTTCTTAACACAATCCATAATAGCGGTTGTATTATCAGTGAAGTACTTACTATATGTCTGCACAGATTTTTCATATTCTCTGATTTCACGCACGCCATTTACAAAAGTCGAACTTATAACGCCGATATGGTTAATTTGATTGACGTTACAGAAACTTCTGGACAAGATGGCACAAGTAGAGCCTAAACGGTAGTGCTCCGTAATCACATGTTCAGAAGGCAACAATCCTTTACCCAAAGAAGCAATACCACCAAAGCCAAACGGCAATCCTTTCTTGCGGAATTTATAGCACAAATCCTCCACTGTACCATCGGATAAAAGTTCAAACATAAACTTTTTCCCGTATCCCAAGCTCAAATCGTTAAGACCAATAAAAAGTTCATCAATGCCATCCAATTTTAAAATATCATCGATAATCTCTACAGACTCGGGTGTTTCTATTAAAGGCATTGTTTTAACACGACCATCTACCAATTTCAAAAACATTTCAACTTCTTGCACTGTTTTAAAATACGGTAACATCAATACCTGTGCCCCGTTCTCTATAACAGCATCAATTTCTTCCTTCGACGAAATATATTCTGAAGTAGCATTATGTATCGGATTAATGCGCACCATAACTTCTGCATCTGAAACCGCAGATGCAATTGCTTTTACATCCTCAACAGTATGATGAGACTGCACAGTATCCATACCGTCCTGTCGCAATGCTTTGCCGATATACTCCATATCCACAAAAATTCTATCCACGCCGGAGGTTTCCGCAATCTGCGCTATTTCCGGTCGATTGGTAATATACATCAATTTCAGTGACATATTATTTTACCGCCTCTTCTAACTCGTCAACGTTCGTCGTAACAGTTGCACCAACATTTTCGTTATCTACATTCATAAAAATTTTAATGATCGTCATAAACATAATTTTTATATCCAACCAAAAGGAGACATGTTCCGTATACCAAATGTTATAAGCAATTCTTTGGTTCCACTCTACTGTCCGTCGACCGTGAATTTGTGCCCATCCCGTAAGACCGGGCTTTATATCAAACATTCTCTTCTGTTCTTCGGTATATTTATCCCATGTCCAAGGATGATATGTAAGCGGACTGCGAAAACCCACCAAGCACAAATCACCTTTTAAAACATTGAAAAACTGTGGCAGCTCGTCCAGACTGGTTGCACGTAAGATACGTCCGACTTTAGTTAAGCGCTTGTCATAACTGTCAGAATATACGCCACTCTCCGTATGCTCAGTACCAACACGCATAGAGCGGAATTTGTACATTTGATAAATCTTTCCGTGTTTCCCGATGCGCTTCTGCTTAAAGATAACCGGCCCACTGGGGTCATCCAATTTTATAGCCAAAGCAATCAAAATATACACCCACCAAAATGCTATCAAAAATATGATAACAAAAGTGCAATCAAGAATCCCCTTTATATATCGATTATACGCGGAATCCTTTCCCACAGGTCAACATCCCCCTTGTTTTACTGAAAAACAAAAATAAAACCCCTCAAAAAGGCCATACTATCCCCTATTATGTATACGTAAATATAGTATAACATCCAAGCAACAAAATGTCAATTGCTTAATGAAATCCGCCCATAAAACACATATCTTTTAAGCTCCATAAAAAACGCTCCCGCATTCAGTCGGGAGCGTTTTTTATCGCTTTACAGCGCGGTATTTTTCTCGCGTGGCAATGCCTCCACGGATATGGCGTTGGGCTTTGTTGATGTTGAGCACTACCCGCACCTGACTATGTAATTGCGGGTTAAGTTTTCGCAAACGCTCAGACACATCTTTATGTACCGTTGATTTGGAAATATGAAACTTTTTTGCAGCCATACGCACGGTAGCACCCGTTTCAATAATATATTCGCCCAGCAAAATCGCTCTGTCACACTGTTCCGTCTTCATGCAATCAACTCCTAAAAAGGCTATTGCATTGTATGAAAAATCGTAAATAAATATGCATACTTGCACAAAAATCATTCGTGCTTATGCAAAACGCCCTCCCTTGATATGCATCAAGGGAGGGCTTGTACCTTTTTAATCCATAGGAGCAATTTTCATCAAAAGTTGCTCAATATTTTCATAAGTTACTTCGCGCGGATTGGACAGCGTACAGGGGTCTGCAATCGCCGCTTTGATAATGTTATCCTTTTCCCGCAAGAAATCCTCACGGCTGACGCCGGCTTCCCACAAGGTTGCGGGGATTTCCATACGGCGCATCATATAACGGATTTCATCAATCAAACTTTCCACAGCGATACGCACCGTATCGTGCGGGTATCCAAGTTTTCTGGAAATATCCGCATAGCGCACCGCCGCTTCCACCGGCTGTGCGCCGAAGCAAGCGCGCAGGTGTGAGTTGAAGCGAATCACATGCGGTAACAACATTGCATTGGCTCTGCCGTGCGGAATATGAAATTTCGCACCCAAAGCATGCGCAATGCCGTGATTGATACCAAGACCGACTTCGTTGAACGCCATACCAGCCAAGCAAGAAGCACTGTGCATCTTTTCACGCGCTTCCACATCACTGCCGTTCTTAAATGCATACGGCAAGTATTTGAAAGCAAGCAAAACCGATTTTTCAGCCAAAGCATCCGAAGCATCATTCGCATTAACCGAAACCAACGCTTCAAACGCGTGGGTAATTACGTCCATACCCGTATCCGCTGTAATGCCGGCAGGTGCCGTCATCACCAATTCGGGGTCCAAAATCGCCAAATCGGGCAACATCCGCTCGTCGACGAGCGGATACTTCAAATTCTGTTTCTCGTCAGTCACAACGGCAAATTTGGTCACCTCAGAGCCGGTGCCGCTGGTAGTGGGAATAGCAATGAGTTTCAAATTGTTCATGCCCGACTGTTCTGCCATAAACACAATAGCTTTTGCAGCATCAATCGGAGAACCGCCACCCAAAGCGATAACAATTTCACCACGATTTTTCGTGATAAAATCGAGGCCTTTCGCAATGAGAGCAACGGTGGGGTCGGGCGTGACCTCGTCAAACACCGCAACACTCTTATAGCCGGTCATTTTATCCAAAATTTTTTGTATCATACCGGAGGATACCATAAATTTATCGGTGATAATCACCGCCGAGCTGCCATTAAACTCGGTTAAAGTATCCAACGCATTTTGATTAAAACGTACCTCTGTACGAATTTTAAATCTGTTCATATAACACCTTTTTGTTATTTCACAATTTTCACCTTACTGCCATTTTTTAAACCGGCAGCATTGGCATCATCCGTATCGAGATGCATTTCCAAACAAAAGCTCTCATCCACACGCACTTGTACGTCATAAAAGCGTGTACGTCTCTCCCCTGTTGCATCTACTGTGACAAAATCGCCGTCTTTTACACCAAATTTCTTGCCGTCTTCAACTCCCATGTGAATATGACGGTTGGCAATGATGCAACCTTCATCCAAAGTTACAACGCCCTTAGGACCTATCAGTGTAATCGCCGCGGAACCGACTATGTTCCCGCTTTCTCTCACCGGCGGTTTAACCTTCAACGTAAAAGAGTCAGTACGGGAAATCTCCACCTGCGAACGACGACGTTCAGGACCCAAAACACGGACATTTTCAATGGGTTTCAAGGACGGTCCCACAATGGTCAGCAATTCTTTACAAGCATACTGGCCGGGTTGGGACAAATCCTTAAAAGGCGTCAGTTGATATCCCTTGCCAAACAAGGTGTCAATATCTTCACGGCACAGATGAATATGGCGATTGGAAACCCCCACCGGAATGGTGTTTTCAGCGTCACCGCCCAATTCCAACGCTTTCATCACTGCCTCTGCTACTGCAGAAATGTTAATGTCCATGAAAATTCTCCTTTTTAGATAATACGGAAACTATCCGCCATCACGCAACGGCGCTTTCTGGTGAAACTTCTCGCCGAAGTAATGCCTTCACCGGTCGGGCCTGCGATGGTAAAGGTGGTGTGTCCCTCACCGCCAAAGCCGATACCCGCATAAGACGGCGCATTTTTCACGAAGATGGTGGTTTCCACCGCCGCGGCAAAACGGGACAAGTTATCAATGTTTTTGGAATGCATATGCGCGGTATGTCTGTTACCGTGTTCTGCTTGTACGGCAAGCGTAATCGCCTCGTCAATGGTATCCACCGACACAATCGGCAAAATCGGCATCATCAATTCTTCTTGCACAAACAAGTGGTTAGCATCGGTTTCGCAGATAATACAACGCACCTCTTTGCCCACCTGCACACCAATCATATTGAGCAATACGTCTGCATCGCGTCCGACACATTTGCGGTTAACGGTTTTGCGGGTTTTACCGGCTTTATCGGTGACATCCACAAGCACCACTTTCGCAAGTGCATCAGCTTGCGCGGGAGAAATCATATATGCACCGTTTTTCTGCATCTCGGTCAGCAACCGTTCTTTAATATTACTGAAAACGAAAACTTCCTTTTCTGCAATGCAAGGCAGGTTGTTATCAAACGTACAGCCGTCAATAATATTTTTAGCAGCCTTTGCCACGTCAGCAGTGTCATCCACAATAACAGGCGGGTTACCGGCACCGGCGCCAATCGCTTTTTTGCCGGAAGACAGCACCGAACGCACAACACCGGGGCCGCCGGTGCAAACCAACAACCGCACCAACGGATGCGTTTGCATAATTTTGGCGGATTCCATAGTGGGTTTATCCATCGACACCACCAAAATTTCGGGGCCGCCCGCCATTTTACTGGCACGGTTAACCAAATCCACCGCATAGTTGGAAACACAAATTGCACCGGGGTGCGGATTGAATACCACACCGTTACCTGCCGCAATCATGCCGATACTATTACAAATAACCGTTTCACTGGGGTTGGTACTGGGGGTGATAGCACCCACCACGCCGAACGGCGCCATTTCTACCAAAGTGAGACCGTGGTCACCGGTTTTCGCTTCGCTAATGATATCTTCGGTGCCGGGGGTCTTATCGGCAACCAAGATATGTTTCAAGCGTTTATGCTCAACCTTACCCATGCCCGTCTCCGCAACACCCATATACGCCATCAAAGGCGCTTCGTCACGAGTCAGTTGACGAATAGCGGTGATAATCTTCTCTCTTTGCTCCACGCTGAGTGCACGCACCGCTTTATAAGCAATTTGTGCCGCTTCAATCGCCTCGTTCATATCACTGTAAATACCCACAAATTTTCTACCTTGATAGGAAGTCGGCGTATATGCAGCCTCTGCAGTCTCGGCAACCTTGGCGGTATCTTCCAAAGCACCCACCACGCGTTTCACAATCTGTTCGATTTCCATTTGTGTCATAGCAGCCATACTGTCAAGCCTCCAAACTTTACACCAGTGCAGCCGTGTCACGGGCAATCATCAGTTCCTCATTAGTAGCAACAACAAATGTCCGTACAGCAGCATTAGCATCGGAAATTTCAAATACATCCCCTTTGGATGTCATATTCTTGTTTTCATCAATCGCAATACCCATTGCATCCATATCCGCACAAATCATTTGGCGGATATTTTTATCATTCTCACCGATACCTGCGGTAAACACCAACACATCCAAACCGTTCAGTTCCGCAAAATAAGTACCGATGAGTTTTTTTACACTGTTGGCAAGCATCTTTCTCGCCAAAATTGCTCTATCATTGCCGTTTTTAGCGGCATCACCGATATTGCGTAAATCATTGGAAATTCCGCTGATACCGAGCAAACCGGACTGCTTATTCAAAACCGCATCCATCTGTTCGGCGGTCAGATTATCATTTTTCATGATATACGTAATCACCGTCGGGTCAAGCGCGCCCGAGCGGGTGCCCATCACCACACCGTCCTGCGGGGTAAAGCCCATAGACGTGTCAATGGCGATACCGTTCTTCACCGCCGTCACCGAAGAGCCATTGCCCAAATGACAAGTGATGATTTTCAGGTCTTTTATATCTTTATCAAGCGTTTGTGCCACCTTTGCGGCAACATAACGGTGAGAAGTACCGTGGAAACCGTATTTACGAATTTTATATTTCTCATAATACTCCATCGGCAACGGATAGATATAACGAAAATCCTCAATATCAGCATAAAAGGAAGTATCGAATACTGCTACTTGCATTTTATCCGCCATCTGTTCCAAGCAAGCGCGGATACCGGAAATAGCGGGAGGCCCATGCAAGGGGTTTATCGGTACAATCTCTTCTAAATATTTAAGAACCGACTCATCAATCACCGTAGACGCTCTGTATTTTTCGCCGCCGTGTGCCACACGGTGACCCACAGCATCAATCTCGTCTACCGAAGAAATGACACCGTGTTCTTCATCTGTCAACAACGACAACACAAGCGCAATTGCTTCTTTATGTGTAGGCATGGGATACTCCGCTTTGTAAGGTGTCTTCCCCGCCACAGTGTGCGTGATATTACCGGCAGTACCGATACATTCACACAAGCCCTTTACCAGTACGTTCTCATTCTCCATATCAATCAACTGATATTTGAGAGAAGAACTACCGGCATTCACCACTAAAATTTTCATCTTACTTTCCTTCCGTTGAAACACTCATCTTTCCGGATAAATCAACTGTGCACCCGCGCTCTGGATATTTTCACGCCATTGTGCACCGGGGTCAGCATCGGTCACAATCGTATCCACATTGCCCACGTCACACACCTTAACAAAAGACGTTTTATCGAATTTGGAACTGTCTACCGCCAAAATTCTGCGGTTTGCAGCCGCAAAAAACGCTTTTTTAATCTCACTGTCACGTTCGTTGGAATCGGTCACCGTCAACTCCTTATTGAGACCTTTGCAAGAGCAAACCGCAAGGTCCACGTGGAATCCCGACACCATTTTCTCCGCTTGATACCCCACCAAAGACAAGCCGCCTTCTTTCAGAACGCCGCCGGTGGAGATAATCGTCCAGTCGGGTTTGTTACACAGTTCAATCAAAATCTCTACCGAGTTGGTTATCAACGTGATTTTTTTCAAGGTTTGTATTTTTTGTACGACGTACAAAGCCGTTGTACTGGAATCCAGCATAATATAATCGCCGTCATGAATCATTTCACTGATTTTATCAGCAATGATGCGTTTCCCTTCAACATTGGTTTGCTTTCTCACCTGAAACGGCAAGTCAATATTAAAATTCTCGTTTTTAACAGCACCGCCGTAGGTCTTTCGTGCCAAGCCGTCACGGTCAAGCTTTTCCAAATCACGCCGAATGGTCTCTTCGGTCACGTTAAATTCATTGCTAAGGTCGCTCACGACCACTTTACCCTCTGCAGAAAGTTTGGATAAAATTGCATTTCTGCGTTCAATCGCTAACAATTGAAAAACCCTCCCTTTTCTTCGATGGTTAAGACGCTAAATCAAATGTAAAGTTATACTGCTTTACAGAATACTCTGCCACAATTTATCGTCCGGACGGGCAATCGCCGAGCTATCGAGCAACATACCTCTGTCAGACGCTTCTTGCTCAGCTCGTTCAATTGCTGCTGTCACAGCAGAAACACTGCCGGTGAGCAACAAATACGATTTTCCGCACATACCACGCGCCAAACGCAATTCAAGCAGGTCTACCAATGCGGTCTTTGCAGCCGCATCCGCCGCTACAATCGCAGTAGCTGCCGAAAAACTTTCCAGCACGCCCAATGCTTCCACACCTTCAGGCGGAGTTGCACCATAAATTGCGGGGAAAATTGAATCGTGGGGATTGCCCAACACAAAACTATCTATCACCTTTTGCGGGTTGAGGCCTTTTGCCGCATCTACCGATGCTTTCACAGCACTGAGTTCGCCGGTGATAATCACAATGTATTTACCGGGGCAAACCGTCGCGCTTTCGACAATTTCCACCTCGGCGGTTTTAATCATAGTATCAGCGCCGGTCATACCGGCGGAAACGGTGATAAATTCCACCATACCAATTGCTTTTGCCATTTGCTTACATCCCTTCAAAACTCATGTCGGATTATTTCGCCTCAATGATAATATACGTATCGGTCACTTTCTTAACCTTACCATCAATAGAACTGTGAATTGCCACGCTAAGCGCTCCCTCTTTGGGAGCTGCAATCATATCGCCTGCTTTTACAACGGCACCTTGCTCTACAACCGGAACGGCGGGAGCACCGATATGCTGTGACAACAACAATTTCACCGATTTGGGTGCGTATGCACGTTCATCCAACAAGGCGGGGAAATTGTATTTGGTCAATCCCAATCTGGCAGTGAGGCGGGATTTGAGAATGTATCTGCCGGAACGCTCGGATTTAACAGCGGTCGCCGTCACTTCCGGTACAGGGATACCACCCTTGCGCAACTGACCTTTTACCTCGCCGATTAGGGTGCGGGGCGAAAGGTTTTGGAAGCAAGAATACATCTCACACAAACCACAGGAACTACAGAAATATGTAT
>JAZOCQ010000189.1:0-7363 GCA_045596565.1 Acutalibacteraceae bacterium | reverse complement strand
CGTGCCTTCCGGACGCAAACGAACGAGGTTGAAACTCAAAATGATTGCATACACAATAGGATACGCTACGAATGCAAAAAAGCCCAAAATCCAAGGCGCCATAAACGCGTAGCCTTTAAGAGCATTCCGCTGCTGAATGGTCAAATTGCTTTTTTGATTTTTCATCTTTTTCACGCAGCTCAACCCCTTTCAATCGCGAAATTCAAGCCCGCGATATTCACGCCATCTACCGTTCTCTGCTCAGAATTGTAGTTAATGTAGATTTTTACACCGTTATCATACGTCACACGTACAACACCGGTATCCATCACTTTGTGCTCGGAAATTTTAGCGCCCTGCACATCTTTCAGCCCGGCATTCACTTTGCCGTATACCGTTTCAATGATGTCTTCCCAATCATTATAATTAAGAGAGAAATAGTCCACCATCGGCGTTTTGTTCAACTTACTATTCTCCGCCGCCATCACCAAGAAAGACGGATACGCACCGTACTCAATAGATTTGAGTGTGCAAGAAGTCGTATAAAAGCCCTGGTTTGCATACGGAGCATAATAGTTGAGATGCCCTTTGAGCAAAATTTGCAAGAACGGCACCGAATCACTTTCAGAGAGATACTGACTGTTCATCATCGGAATATCAAAATAATCCGTGCAGTCATCCCACATATACTGATTGGGCGCATTCATGGAAATCTGCATCTTGGACTTCGTCAATTGGTCCGCTGCATTCTCATACAATTTGCGCGTCTGCGGACGGGTAGTCGTTTTATTCTGTTCATAGTGCGCATATAATTCAGAACCAAAACGCGGCAGATTCACATTAAAACCTTGTAAAGCCTTCGTCATGGACTGCAAATTGGAAACCACTGTTTCCGGATTGGCAATATAGGTTTCCGGGAATATAACAGACGGATTATCGCGAACATAGCTAATAATCTTCTTCGCAACCGACTGCGTACCCAGATAGGATACTCTGCCTTGCGATTCGTTAAACGTAATCGCTTTAGACTGCAAGTAGAACTGGCCGCCTGCAGCTTGCACACTGTCGCGCAATTCTTTTAAATCTTCCAACGAACCCACAGTGGATTGCGTTTTAAAAGAAGCATACTTTGCGCCATTCACGCCGCCTTTTTGCCAGCCGGACATCACCATGGTCAGGTTTTTAATGCCCTTATCCGCCAAAGCTTGCTGAATTTCCAGAGCTTCTTCGGTGGTGGTGAAGGTCTGCGTGCTGTTAAAGATGAAGCCGGATTTGACATCCGAACCAAGCACCTCTAAGTGCAACGGCACCTGTTCGTCATAGGTTTTAGCTTTATTGTCCAAAGTACCGTCAGCCTCTAACAACTCACGATATTTCAGCGCCATTCCATTGTAAGACGCATCCTCACCGGACAACAAATAAACCGAAATACGGGGGGTGAAATTGTTTGCTTTTTGCTGCGGACGAATAATCGTGTTAGATTTCGAAACCGGTTGTTGATACAACTGACGATATTCAAAAATACTGGTAGCCCAGTTATACCGCATAATAGAGCTGGCGAGAGAAGCCTGAATGGTAGCATATTCTCTGCCACCGTCAATAACGGTCATTGCCGCATACTGTTCATCGCCATGCACCACGCCAAACACCGGAATGGTTGCACGATATACGTCTACCAAATAGTCATCGGTGCGTTTAGCTATCAAATCATTGACCTCGTTGAGCAAGTCAACCGAACCGTCTTTGCCGTATACCTTAGCGGAAAAATAACTCGAATAGGTAGTATTCGCATCATACCGCATCAAAGCGCCTGAACCATCCGGTACGAAGAAGTAACCGTCCATTTCGGCGTGTGCGGTACTTCCAAAGAACGGTAACAAGAATAATTTAGAGAACATAAAATTCTCATCATATTCTTCCACGCCGTCCTTAACCACTTGCATTTCGAAATGGTCATCTTTTAGAGCGATTTCAAAAGTAATCATCAAACCGATGTCATAGCAATCGGCAACACAAGTCATAACGTTTTCTTCAGTATCAAACGTATACTCGTTTTCGAAGCGCGCATCTCCCATACTGATTTGATAGGAAATATTATCTGTATCATAATATTCTACCGTAAACATGGAATTGGCTTTCAAATTCCAGTTTTTGTTCAAATCTTCAGCAGCATCGGATTTGAGCTCGCCCCATATGTAACCGCTTTTTTTATCCACCACGCGAATGGATGCGGTCTCTTGACGCAACCACAATTCCAACGCATCATTTTCCAGCACTTTTTCAAAGCCTTCGGTGTTTAAACGATTACCTGCAATCGCCACTGCTTCTCTATACTGTACATAGCGGTTCGTGAGAACTTCTGCGGTAGAGGTATCCGGTAACACAAATTCCTTTCGCTCGCGTTTAGCTTGCACTGCCATAGACGAAAGCATCACTATCACCAGAACGACCGACAACATCGCGAGCAAAACACGTTTACATTTAAGCAGTTTGGACACGATACGCCACCTCCTGAATGATATCTTGGAAGAATGTAATAACTTGTACCCACAACAGATACAACACAGCGATTGCAATGATAGCCATAACCATAAAGAACAGCGTCAACAAAACATTTTTCACGGTTTCGCCGAAAGAATAGTTATGGGTCTCGGTCAAACCGATGAAAATGAGTACTGCAGTCCACACCAAACCGATGGTCCAACCAAAGCTGATAAGGAAGCCTTCGTTTTGGGTGAGTACATAGCTAAATGCTACCACAAACGGGGTAATCACCAAATACGGTGACATAGCATACGGTAACATCACGTACAAATTACGTAACGAACCTTCACCTTCGTTAATAGATGCCACCATGTAGTTGCCGATGACAAATAACACACAAACCACCACAAAAACAATGGACATAAACAACGCAGGTGTTTCCTCAATTGCGCCAAAACCGAAAATGAAACCGCGGAACAATGTGTCTGCCAAATATATGACAAACAAGATGAAATACAGGAAGGTAGCGGAAGCCATCGAACCTGCATGGCCGCGTTTCAAATAGTAATAGCCATCAATCGGATGCCGTAACATATAACGGAAATACAAAATATCGTGTAAGAAACGCTTACCCTTAGTTGTGGGAACCTCTTTCACCTTTGCTACCACCGGCACGGGACGACGTTTCTTAATCAAGCCGCTCACGATCACATAGCCAACAAACAGCACGATAAGTAACAGAATATATATCATGTTTTGATTGAGCCAAGCATCGCGGATTTCCCAGAATGTATCCGAATAATAATCACGGTCTTTCGCAAAACGGAATTCTTCCAACGCTTCGTCAAAACGCTGTTGATGGAATAATGTTTTACCATATCCCATATGCGCAATACGTGCACTACCGTTCAATTTCAAAACAGATTCCCAAGTCTGTTCACTGTTTGCATAGTTACCGTTTTCCAGGTCATAAATGGCCTGGTGGGTAGCAACCGCAAAATCAGTGGGATAAAATACCTGTACAAAAGCCTTTTCACGGTCGAGGACATATATAAAACCGTTATCATCCGTATCTAACGCAATCGCATATGTAAAAATACCACTGCGTTCATCGGTAATGGCACGACCGCCAAATGAGAACAACAAATCACCGGAACTATCATACTCATACAAAAGGCCGGTATAGGTTAACGCGTAAGAGTTTCCGTACTGACCCGCAGCCACGTCAACGAAGTTCCATTCGTCATCCATAAATTTATCGCGAGAAAGAATATTAACGCCGGCTAAGTTATGTAATTTTAAGCAGTTTTCCTGCTTTGCCGCTGCCGCTTTCCACGCATAACTGACTTCGTCAGTCTGGGTCACGGTATAAACCAAGTCACGGTCACTAATATCCAGATTCTGAATACCGCGCGGACGGCGCATAACCATATCTTGCTTCATATCTTCGCTCAAGATTAAATCTTCAATGGTTTCCATGAAGGTCAGATACCTTTTGTTCGCCGCAAAGTAGCCTTGGAATTCGCCTTTTGCATCAAACTGCATCAAGCCTTCATAAGAACCTTCACTACAAATGAAGATATTACCCTCTTTGGTAACCACGACATTTTTCGGTCGATATTCACTCAGTTCACTGAACAAATAACTATCCGGTCTGCCAATTGTCATTTTTTGATTGCCCTTGCTATCAAAAATGAACAACGCCTTCGCATCACCATCCGCAACATAAATATCGCCATTGTCGGTGACATATAAACCGCGAGGAGTTTGCAAAATATCTGTACCAAAATGCCAACTCTCTTTGGTTTCTATGTTGTAAATCACAATACGATGATTGCCGGTATCCGCAATATAAATTGTCTTACCGACAATAAACAAATCTTCGGGTGTTGATAAGCCTAAATCTCTTAAATAGATATTACCCGGCATATAGGCGTCTTGTGTCCGTATCCAACTGCCGTTAACCGAAACCGTGTAGGTATAAGTGGTATTTTCACTTGCTGACACCGTAGTGGCACCACAAACGAACAGTAGGCAAACCGCCAATAAAACCGCTAGTTTCTTGCGCACGTCACAAAACCTCCTTTTACTTAATACCGGAATGAGCCATAGTGCTCATAACCTTAGATTGCATAAAGATAAAGATAATCAAGTTGGGCACAAACATAATCAACGTTGCTGCCGCCGCGACGCCTTGGCCGGAAACCGTACCGCTGGCGGAGAGGGTAGACAGGTAGAACGCAAAGGTTTTCAAGCTTTCGTTGTTGATAAAGTTTGTAGAAGCCTCCGTCGCACCCCACGCAGACTGGAACGTCATAATGGTGAGAGTGGACAACGCGGGCTTAACCAACGGCATGATAATCTTTAACAAAATCTGATAATCATTCGCGCCGTCAATAATTGCCGCTTCAATCAAAGCGTCCGGCAAGCCGTCAATGAACTGTTTGACCAGGAATACGCCGGTAGGCGTAGCGAGCAATGGAATGATATTCGCCCAAAAATTGTCCAGAAGACCGATATTTGCGATAACGAAATAACGCGGAATCGCAACAGCAACCGAACAGAACATCAGCGCCAAGTTGTTGATTTCCATCAACGCGGGACGGGCACGAAAACGCTTTTTAGAAAGCACGTAACCTGCACTGCAAGAAATCACGATGGTCATCAACACCGTCAAGCCGGAGGACAACACACTGTTGAACAAATACCGGCTGGCAGGGATGTTACTGGTGGACGAAATAGCAAACAATGCATTGAAATTATCAAAAGTAGGGTTGCGCACGTAAAAGCGCGGAGGGTACGCAAACAATTCGTCCAGCGGCTTGAATGCATTCATAAAGATGAACACAATCGGCAGTGCCATGATAATGCACAGCGGAACGAGAAATGCGTAAAACTTTAACTGACCTGCGGTAAAGTGTTGAGGATTGATGCCGTTTTTCTTCAAACGATAATGTTTCTTCTTCAAAGGTTTCTCTTTTTTCATCATCAATCCCTCCTTTACTCATCCTTGCTGCCCAGCACTTTGTTAGCGCCTTGGGTCAGCAGGTAAATGCCAACGAGCAACACCACCGAAACAGCGGCAGCATAACCCATTTCGTATCGTAAGAAGCCAAAGTCATCGATGTGGGTAACAATCAACTGACCGGCATAACCGGGGGTGGGATTAGCACCCGAAAGTGTCGTACCGATACCGGCGCTCTGGAAGGTATTTACGATGGCCATAACCGCACCGAACAGCATCTGCGGTTTTGCGGAAGGAATGGTCACGTAAATAATTTCTTGGAAACGGTTTTTGATACCATCAATGTACGCCGCTTCATACAACTCCTCGTTGACGTTCATAATACCGGACAACATAGAAAGGAAGCCGATACCCATACTACTCCACAAAGTGACGATAATCATAATGCTCAACAAGTGTTCGGTAGAGGACAACCACACAACCGGTTCTTCAATTAAGTTGAATTTAAGCAACACATAGTTGAGGTAGCCGGATTTATCACCGTTAAAGATGACCTGCCAAACAGTCGACAGTAAAATACCGCCGGTCATAGAAGGCGAATAAATGATAATCGCCATGATGGTACGCGGCCATTTAGTAACCTGCGAAAGCATCCACGCCAAAAGGAAGGATAATATGTAACCGCCGACGCCCACCCACACAGCGTAGGTGATGGTGTTGGGCAAAACGTGTTGCATAAACACTTCATCATTGGTGAATAAGTTAACGTAGTTATCAAGACCGACAAGCGTGGGGGCTTGAATCGTATTATAATATGTAAAAGATAATACAATAGCCGCCACGACCGGAATGATGATAAACAGAATGAACAATATTGCATACGGTGCAAGCAGGAAAGGAGTGGCGTGTTTGGTAAAAATATTGCCGCGGGACAACTTGGGTTGTTTAACAGCAACCGCGTTTGATGCATTCTTTTTCATCAGTTAGGTCCACCCTCCTTCTCCTGTTTTTCCTTCAGAATTCTTTGTAAATCATCCATAGCCTTCATGGAATAATTTTTCACTAAATTACCCTCGTCATCACAGAAGCCGAACTCCTTCAGCTTACGGATGATTTCACGATTGGTAACCAGTGTCGCACGGTCTAACGCTTCCACCAGGCTGCCATGGTCGACCACCACACTGTTCCAGACGTCACTGGTCTGGCGTTCAATCATGTAGTTTGCAGGATGGTTAACAACTTCTTTTTGATGTTTCCACTGGCTGAGAATCGTCTCTTTGTCTTCACGACTGTAAGACATCTGTGCAAAAGCGGAAAGGTTTGCAGTGTTCCAACGATACTCTGTGCCATAGGTGCTTTGCATAGCGTAACCATACTGTACCTGCGTATCGGTACTCAGCCACCATTTCAGGAAATCCCACGCTTGTTCAGAGCGAGTGGTATTACCGAAAATCATGCAAGCCGTACCGCAAGCCGGCTGATACCGCACAATAGAGCCATCTTCCTGACGTGTACCGGGCGCCAATGCAATGCCCCATTTGCCCGCCAATTCAGGTGCTGCCATTTGCAACTGAATATATGTACCGAAAGAAGAAATACCCATCGGAATTTCACCGTAACGGAAACTATTATAGAAGTTCGGCACAGCACTGCTGATACCGTAAATCTCGTAAATTTCCGTCATTTCGGTCATAGCGTCCAGATACGCATCGGTATCAAACGCAGAAGCGGCACCATCGTCAGTCACGTATGTAGCATTGTTTTGTGAAACAAAAGGATTGGTCGCAGCAAAGCCTTTATATGCAGCGGTAGCAGACAACGGAAGGAAGAAATTCATGTTGTAACGCAACAGCGTCGGCATCATGTATTTGACATCATCCCAAGTTTCGGGAACTTGGAGATTGAGAGCTTCCAAAATATCTTTACGATAGAACA
>JAZOCQ010000188.1:0-2816 GCA_045596565.1 Acutalibacteraceae bacterium | reverse complement strand
TTCGTGCACGGTGCTATGTGTATGTCGGTATCGGGTAGATGCATTATTTCCAACTATCTGACCGGCAGAGATGCGAATCATGGCGAATGTACCCAGCCTTGCCGATGGAAATACAATATAACAGAACCCCATCGGCCGGATAAGCCCATGACCGTTGTGCAGGATCAAGACGGTACGTATCTTTTTAATGCGCATGATATGAATATGGCGGCGCACGTGGCGGCGTTGTCCCATGCGGGAATCTCTTCTTTTAAAATAGAAGGACGTGCTAAGGCGGCTTACTATACTGCTATCACTACCGCCGCTTATCGTGCTGCCGTGGATGGGTATGTTGCGAGCGGGTTTGCGGTGGATTATAAGCCGGAACAATGGATTTTAGACGAACTGGATAAAATCAGCCACCGCCCTTACGGCACCGGTTTTTATTTTGGTATGCCGCATCAAGATACAACGGTCGGTGGATACATTCGCGAGTATGCCGTGGTCGGCGTTGTCAAAGGGTATGCCGACGGGAGATTGTTGGTTGAACAACGTAATCGTTTTTATGTTGGTGACACCTTAGATGTTTTGCAACCGCATCAAAAACCGTTTTTGATGCCGGTGACCGCTATGTATGATGAGCAAGGCAATGCTATTTCCGTTGCCCCGCACGCAGCCATGCAGTTGCAAATCCCATTTGAAAAACCGCTTAAAAACGGTAGTTTATTGCGTGTCCGTCTCTCTAAATAAAGTTTAAAATCTCACCTTTATGGGCAAACTTATCCATGAAGGTGAGATTTTTATGAAAAAAAGACTTTGGATATTTTACGGTGTGTTGTTTGCAGCATTTTGTGGGTTGGCGTTTCGCATTTATACACTTTCGAGCGGGTATTTAATGAGTGCTGCCGATAAACAGTCCAGTATTTCTGTGACAGTTGCCAATACCCGCGGTACGATATATGACCGAAACGGTATACCTTTCGTCAATACGGAAAACGAATATCGTGCCGCGGTGACATCTGATGAAAAGGCTCTCACGGCTTTATCACAAGTGCTCAATACACAGGATTTCAGAAATTTGCAAACTGCTTTGCAAAGCGGTCGACCCGCTGTGATTACCCTGGAAAAACTTGCATCTGCGCAAGGCATCACTCTTTTTCAAGTACCTAAACGATATGGGCAACGGCTGTTAGCGCCACATTTAATCGGGTACATGGATGCGGATGAAACAGAAGGGCTGACGGGTATCGAAGCTGAGCTCAATGATACACTATCTGCTTACGCGGGCAGTGCTAAAGTTACCTATACGGTAGACGCGCACGGAAAAGCTTTGAATGGTGTTTCTCCGTCCATATCCAATACTATTTCCAATTCTAAAGGCGGCGTACAGTTGACGTTGGATGCGGAAATTCAGCAAGCGTGTGAAGATATAGCCGCAAAGTACATTCGAAAAGGTGCCGTTGTGGTAATGGACCCTTACACCGGTGAAATTCTAGCGGGTGTGAGCTTGCCGTCCTTTCAGCCGGATACCACGGCAGATGTTTTACAAGATGAAGATTCACCGTTGCTGAATCGTTTATTGTGTAGTTATAATTGTGGTTCAGTATTTAAAATCGTTTCTGCCGCCGCAGCACTTGAAAGCGGAAAAACGACCGAACAGGTTTATACTTGTCTTGGTAGTGTAAATATCGTAGATACCGTATTTCGATGCCATCATCGTTTAGGGCACGGTAGTATGGATATGCCCATGGCTTTTGCCACTTCTTGCAATTGCTATTTTATAGAATTGATGCAAGAAGTTGGTGCAGCTCCATTGTGGCAATTGGCTAATCGGTTAGGGTTTAACAGTCCCATTACGATAGTAAAAGAAATGCAAACCAAAACGGCAACCCTGCCAAAAACGGAGACGTTGGCAGCACCTGCGGCTCTTGCTAATCTCTCATTTGGGCAAGGAGAGCTTACCGCTACACCACTGCATATCGCACAGTTGATTTCGACAGTCGTCAATGATGGTAAAATGGTTACACCACAACTATTGAAAGGATATGTGGACCAAAACGGGGAAACCGTATCTGCCAATACGCCGCTCACTTCACAACAAGTTTTCAGCAGTTCTACTGCGGCTACCATTCGTAAAATGATGCAAGGTGTGATGCAAGAAGGCGGTACCGGTTATGCAGGCAGTCCAATTTACGGTACGGCGGGTGCGAAAACAGGTACCGCAGAAACCGGTTGGGAAAGGGCACAAACAGAAGAATATGAAATCGTGCAAAGTTGGTTTGCAGGTTTTTATCCCGCCCAAAATCCGCAGTATACAATCGTGGTTTTAGGCGAAAACGCATATAACACAGATGCACAAACCGCACCTGTATTTAAAGAAATAGCAGAATTTTTGTATAAAAAAATGCGAGGAGAAGAATAATCATTCTTCTCCTCGCATTTTCTTTTTGGGTATTTTTACGTGTGCCAGAGGGTTGGATTCAGAAGCGGCACGAATTTGTTGGTTGGATACATGGGTATAAATTTCGGTGGTACCGAGATTTTCATGCCCTAATATATCCTTTAAAACACGAATATCAACGCCGCCTTGCTGATACATCAAAGTGGCGGCTGTGTGACGTAATTTATGAGTGGAAAGCTCTTCTAAACCAACTTTTTTTAAATATCCTTTGATAATATAATGGACACCTTGCAGTGAAATGCGGGTTTTATTACGGCTTAAAAATAACGCTTCGCGGTCTACAACACCATCGCGCGGCCGTACTTTCAAATACTCCTCAATTGCTACCTGACAAGCATCGTTAAGGAAAATGACGCGTTCTTTATTGCCTTTACCA
>JAZOCQ010000187.1:0-4281 GCA_045596565.1 Acutalibacteraceae bacterium | reverse complement strand
GTCAATGCGGTGGTTACTGCAGCAGACGGTCGTGAACTTTTGAATGTTACGAAAAATGATATCACCATTCAAAACGGTCTTATCCAAATCGGTACCAGCTACGCAGGTATTTACCACGGTATGCCGTACTTCGGTGCTGTGGAAATTACCCGTTTGAATGATGCGGGCGAACCGATAGACTTCAACAGCGAGAGCGTTGATACTTTCGATGCCTCTTTTGTGGGACTTACGGATTATCGTGAAGGTAATTATTACAGTAACAATGGTAAGAAGAGCAATACCATTTTAAGTGGTAAAGCGGCAGAAAGCTGGTTGACCAAATCTACAACCGCGAATTTCTACCAGTTTGGTGAAAATGATACGACGGTTACGGATTATCTCTCTGACAAATTTACCTTCTATCACATTGCTCACGATGGCAACGTGTACGAGATGGCAACGCCGTTCCAGAATACACAGCAAATTGTGAACGACATCTTCACCGGTGGCGGTGCATATTGGGGCTTGTGCAACGGCAGATGGTTGCGTGCACAGTATGAAACGGTTAACTCCTGGGGCGAATTGTTCAGAAAACAGGTAGCATTAGTGCCGAAACTGGAAGGCGAGCAGTTGATGGTTTCCGATTTTACGGCATCCTTCGATTTGGAGCATCACAGTTTCCCGAACGACCCTGCCAATAACTCCTATAGCGGCGGCGTAGTCGCGTTTACCTTCCACTCCTCGGAAGCGGCGCGCTTAACCTCCTCTTCCGGTACGTTCGGTGATGCGGTAACATTAGTATTTACCCGCAATGAACTGGTTATTTACGATGGCACCAACGTAGACTTCAGTTGGCAAGATTTATTGGCTGACAGCGGTCGTGTGGTATGGTCCAACGGTAACGCGGACGCGGCACACGTTGAACTGAAAGTGCTGATGAACAAAATGGATTTAAAGGTCACCTCTTTGGATGGCAAAACCGTCTACTATGAAGTGACCGGCAAGCAGTTGGTACATCGCGATGGCCCCGGCTATGTATATTTCAATATTGCTAACAGTGCGGCGGCATTGGGCGATATTTCCATTACACCTATCTACAGAGAAGATATGGTGGCGCCGAGTGGCATTACCGGTGGTATGAAAACCATCTCCGGTTTGATTGCCGGTAACGCCTATGAGTACAAACTGAAAACCGCAAGCGACTGGACGGCTGTTCCTGTCGGCACCACGACCATAAATAATCTTACGGCAGGGTATTACGAAGTGCGTTTAGCCGCTTCCAAGTATTGTGCGGCAAGCCCTGCGACATTGGTGATGGTTCGTGACGGTAATATCATTCCCGGCGATGGAACGGTAACTCGTTTCGAAGCGGATTTTGCGAAACTGGCGGATGCAGCAGCCGGCCAATTTGATGCAAACGGCTTCTACGTTCCGCAACAAAGCGACACCGCTATCAATACATACATTACCGAACGTTTCGGTATGTATTACAACAATAACCTGCGCCACGCGGAAGAACGCGCGTGGTTGGGACAGTCCAGCAACGATTTTGAACAAGATTCTATGTGCCCGAGCGGGTCTTGGTGGGTAATCAATACCCAAGGTACTTTACAACGGAAGGATGAATTCCATTTCGACGGCGAAATGATGCGTAAAGCAGAAATGCTGACCTTGAAAGCTCCCAACGGGAACTATGCACAGCTCAAAAACTTTGAAGCAGTATATACGGTGGTAGATGACCACAACGAAGGTGCTATCACGCTTTCCTTCCGCAGCGCGGACTATAATCACGTGCTTTGCACCGATGGGTATTTCACGAATCAGACACAGCTGGTGTTTGAAAATCAAGAAACGGTAATTATCGGTATGGACCAAGACGGCAAACACGGTATTACGCTTGGTAGCGGCGATGTTCACGGTCGTAAAGAAAACGGCCCGAACGGTGAAATCATCAACTCGTTGCGGTATGTCGACACCGAAATTCCTGCTTTGGCAAACCACAACGAATACACTGTGACGGTCAAAGCACTCGGCGATAAGTTGACGGTGGTCATTAAGGCAACCGACGACAGCGTTATCTGGGAAAACACGGCGACGCCGTTTACCTTGAAACGCAACGAAGCCGGTTATATGGCGTTGTCGGTTTCCAATGGTTATAAAGGTGTGAAGGGTTTGGTGGTGACCCAGTTGGATGAACAGGGCAACCCTGTTGATTTCGGTACAGGTACTCGCCAGCCGGCAAGTCATTACGATGCACAGAATACGACCTATTATGATTTCTCTGATGTAAATCAGATGAAAGACTTTGATACCTATTTCTTGCCTGAATGGTCCACCGTTGGCAAACCGCTGATTAAAACGACCGATACACAGTATAGTAACTGGTATGTATCTAACGGTTATTTACATTATAAAGAATCTGATTTGTACAGTGACCCTGCTACGTTGGCAAACGGTGTGGAAATCGGTGGGACGCAGTGGCAACATGCGCTCGAATGGATGGTGCCTTATACGGGCAACTTAGGTGTAGCGGTGTTAAACACAAAGACGTTTGAAAACTTCATTTTAGAAATGGATTTCACCGGTCAGAATTTGTGGACGCAGGTTGGTTTTGGCGCTGCCAATACCACGGATGGTGTATACCATAGCCATGAAAAAGGCGGCTACAACTTAGCGCTTGCATGGAACGCAGATAGCAAAACCGCAAGTGCCCATTTCTTCTATGCGAAAGATAAGGCGATTAAACAAGCTGATTTTACCGAACAGTTTGCGTACAATGACAGAGGCACACATCATCTGCAGATGATTGTTTCCAACAACAAATTGTATGTCAGTTTGGACGGTAGCGAACCGATCACCTTTGACATTCCCGAAGAATACGCAGGCGGTCACGTGTACTTTACCCTCAACAATCCTATTGCGGTGTTGGATAATATTCGTATTGTAGATTTGGATGCAAAAGACGTTTTGCTTACCGATTGTGCGGCAGTGGTGGAAGATCAGACGGTTGACCGTTCTAAAGGTGAAATGCTGACCTTGCCTTCTACTGTTTCGTACGGTGTGGACCAAAACGGTTACGAATATCCTGTGTTTATCACGCTGGAAAGCGAAGATTACCGCTCTTACAAAGACGGCACCTTTGTTTTTGACATCGGTATGCAGGATATACACGGTTTGACATTATCGGATAATTACAACGGCCAAATGACGGTCACCAATCAGATTAACGGTGACTTTGATTCCGAGATTACCCGTAAATATTATTTCGATCATCCCAACGATTTCCTCGACTTTGGCGCATACTATTCCGAATTGCGTTACGACGAAAAATATTGGGAAGGTACTGCAGAGGGCAGAAACCCGAACGGTACGGACTATTATTGGTCGGCGTATAAAGGCGAACTGGTCCAAGCAGAAAAGGTGACGGATAAATGGACCATTAACGGCGACGGCACCATCGGTAATGCGTATTACGTGATGAAAGGCGGCGCTTCGCCGACACAACGTTTCCAAGATTTCTCCTCCTTGGTATTAACCGATACGAACCTTCTTAACTTCCGTGTGGAAATGGACGTTAAGAAAGGCGATTCTTGGTGGTATAACTACTTGGCAGTCGGTATCCAAGATCCTACCGCAATGTATTACGCGTTGGACATAAAGAGTAGTTCGACGGCGGACGGCGGTAACACAGGTTTTAAGATTACCGATGAAACAAAAAAAGGCGGCGCTTGGGTGTTTATGGAGCAGGAAGGCTACATAAACCTTTGCGGCAACTTGGACGGCGGTATGTCCGAACGCTTTACCTTCGAACCAGAAGGGTATGATTTCATCAAGACGTATGACAGAGATGCTTGGCACCATATGGTTGTTGAGGTGGTTGACGGCATTATGTCGATACAGGTAGACAATTCTATGACCTACTACTTGGTACTTGATAATAACGCTATTGGTGGTTACGTTGGTATCGGTAGTTACGGTAATAAGAGCTTGTTCAAGAACTTCCAGTTGACCGCGCTAAACGCGGATGGCGAAGAAGTACCGCTTGATGAAGCAAAAACCGGTTTCGGTGCTGTAGACTCCTATCCCGAATTCTTCGGTTGGAACACGTTCAAAAAACTTTGGGATTTCGATTGGCTTAAAAAGCACACGAAATAAGGCAACGTATAATATAGGAATTAATTAAAATATATTTCCTTAAATAAAGAAAGGGGCTATTTTCATGACTAAAAAAATTCTGGCTTTCTTGCTCGCGGTAGTGATGACGGTTTGCATAACCGGCTGTACCGGACCGAGAGAGGTATG
>JAZOCQ010000186.1:0-5618 GCA_045596565.1 Acutalibacteraceae bacterium | reverse complement strand
CGACTTAAAGAGGGTCTGTCGGAAGACTTCCGTACATACGACTACACTACCGAAACGTATATCAGCACGCCGGTGAATGGTTCTACCTTTACCGTGACCAATAAAGAAAAAGAAGGTTCTTCCCGTCAGATTGTGTTGGCTTTGGGTGTCGCCGCAAGTACGGTTCAGGTCGATGGTGTTTCGTTGCAGCGCAGAGAAAAAGCAGCCCTTAGCGGTGAACAATACGGTTACCATGTGGACGTAGACGGTTTGACCACCATCTATCTGCCCGACGGCTGGAAAGAATTGACAGTGGTCAAAGGCAATGCGGCACATGAAAAGTTAACCATTAGTGACGTTACATATTCAAATGGCTTTACTACGACTTATTTCAACGAACTCAAAGATGGTGACATAACGACAGGTATACAAGCTCCTGCCAAAAATAAGTATTTCACAATTGACCTCGGTTCCAGCCAAAACATTGGGCGTGTAACACTTAAATGGCGTGCTAATTATATGACAGGATATACAATTTCTGTTAGCAATAGTAGCTCAAGCGCCGGTACAACGTATAAGACGGTGACCGAGGGTGACGGCGGTATTGATGAGTGGGATATTTCCGCTACCGGTCGGTATATACGCATTACAACAACTTCTGATGGAACGACTTCTTTGGCAGAAGTTGAGGTGTATGGTACTAACCAATATACTGACGTTAATACCAGCATTCCCGTGAAGTCGGATGAGATGTCTGCAACTTGCCCGCCGCACGATTACGGTGAATCCAATGGTGACACTTGTGTCAACTGCGGTTACGTTCGTACGACCGTTGTGGAGTCTGTTTCGAATGGCCGTTACGTTGCGACCGTTCAAACCGAAGACTATCGGGAAATCAAAGTCGGTTCGCTGTTGTTCAGCAACATGAAAGGCGAACTGGCGATACCTGTCCGTGTCGGCTTCCAGCAAGATCTGGATGTTGTAGCGGAATATACCGTGCCGGATGGATATGACGATGAGGGTATCGAGGTTCTTTATGAGGTCGTTTCGCCCACATTGCAAAATCCCAATATCGGCAACATCGGTACTACCATTCCCGAGAGTGACGATGACGTGCAAATGCGTTTTGTCAGCCGTTTCACGCGTGTGGAAGAAGACGGTAACGAGTATCTGGTGATGGCTGATGGTAACCGTTATCTCATTAAGGATTACGGTGTCGTGTTGGCGTCTAAGCCCGGTTTGGATACAACACCGGGCTTGTCGACCGAACAGGCGATGGTGCTCAATTCCACAAACCGCTATGTACAGTCGGTAAGTGTCATGGATCAACAGATTTTCTATGACCTTTGCGATGCATACGTGGATATGGCGGTTGTCATTACCGGTATCGACCGCATGAGAGCAGAAAACATTGATTTCTATTCTCGTCCGTATGTTGTGGTGGAAACTGCTGAAGGTCTGGAAACCTTATACGGCGATTGCGCGTATGATATGTACTCTGACCGCGCAGGTAAATAAACCATATACAATTTACGCAAGACGCCTTTCATTTGAAAGGCGTCTTGTTTTGCGGGAGGAGGCATGCCGGCAAAGCAGGGGTTATAAATATTTTCTCTCGCGAGAGCCGCGGATTGCCATTTTCTATTGACAAATCCCAAAAAACAGTGTACCATAGAAGTAGAGCACCGAACAAATGTTCGGTGATCTACATTTTTCAGAAAGGAGTCATAGAATATGGCAAAAAAGGTGTTTATTGGTGTAGGACACGGTGGCAAAGACCCCGGTGCTGTTGCGAACGGGTTGCATGAAAAGGCGGTGAATTTAGCCATTGCGTTGTCCTGTAAAGAGGTGCTGGTACGTCACGGTGTTCAGGTGAAACTGAGCCGTGAAACGGATGAGGAGGATACGCTGATACAGGAAATCAACGAGTGTAATGCGTATGCTCCCGATTATGCAGTGGATATCCATAATAATGCGGGCGGCGGTGACGGTGTGGAGGCGTTTTACCACTATAAAGGTGGTGACGGCAAGACGCTCGCACAAAACGTGGTGGATGCAGTGGTCGCTATTGGGCAAAACAGCCGTGGTATCAAAACGAAACTGGGTGCGGATGGGCGCGATTACTACGGTTTTATCCGTCAGACAAAAGCGCCGGCGATTATCGTGGAGTGCGCGTTTTTGGATAACGCGACGGACGTGCAGACGGTAAACACCACCGCCGGACAGCAGGCGATGGGTACTGCTATTGCAAAAGGTATTCTCCAAACGCTGGGCATCGTTTATGTCGAGAAAGAGCCGGAGAGAACTAAGGAGGAAGCCCTTACCGATACCGAAAGTAAGAAAATCTATCGCGTGCAGGTGGGCGCATACGCGGTGAAAGCCAATGCCGAGGCAATGCTTAAAAAGTTGCAAGCAGCAGGTTTTAGCGGAATTATCGTGTGATATGCTCTAACAAAGGAAAAACCGACGAGGATACGGTTGTATCCTCGTCGGTTTTTTTAATCCAATAGTTTTCCGTCGGTGGAGATGATTACCACTCTCCACGGGATGAATTTACCACTTGCTCGCAAGGCTTGTTTTACGGCGTGCTCAATACCACCGCAACACGGCACTTCCATACGCACAACGGTAATGCTTTTGATATTGTTATTTGCGATAATCGCGGTCAGTTTTTCCGTATAATCCACCATATCCAGTTTTGGACAGCCGATAAGCGTGATGTGGTTGCGCATAAACCCATTGTGGAAATTGCCGTAGGCATACGCCGTGCAATCCGCCGCAATAAGCAGATTTGCGCCGTCAAAATACGGTGCGTTTACGGGAACGAGTTTTATTTGCACAGGCCATTGCTGCAGTTGGCTGAAAATCATAGAAGGCGTTGGGATTTCACACACCTCGCGCTTGATGGCTTTTGAATTTGTTCCCGGACAACCGCATGGTAAGGGATGTTTTTGTTGTTTCGATGCAAGAACAGCCGCCTCATCATAGGCGGGTGCTTCTCTTTCTTCAAAAGTAATAGCTCCCGTAGGACAAGCGGGGAGGCAATCGCCAAGACCGTCACAGTAGTCCTCTCTTGTCAGTTTTGCTTTTCCGTTTATCATTTCAATCGCACCTTCGTGGCACGCACTGGCACATGCTCCGCAACCATTACATTTTTCTTCATCGATTTTAATGATTTTTCTAACCATAAAAGTTCTCCTCTCTTGATTTTGTAACCTAAGTATAGTAGAATAAATAAAACAAATCGGTTGTTTTTACAACAGAAAAGAGATTTTTATGCAGAAATATATTTCTATCCTCAAAAGAACCCGACTTTTTGCGGGCGTGGGAGACGGTGAAATTGCGTCCATGCTTGCTTGTCTCGGCGCACGGCTTGAAACCTACAAAAAGGGAGAATACGTTTTACGGCAAGGTGAATACCTATCTGATATTACGGTTTTGGTAGAGGGTAACCTTCACATTCAAAAAGATGATTATTGGGGTAATCGTAGTATCTTAGGTCAGGTTGCGGTGGGCGAAATGTTCGGTGAGGCGTACGTGGCGTATGACAGTGGTGCATTGCTCAATGACGTTATAGCAACAGAGGACAGCGTGGTGATTTTCTTTGACGTAAGGCGAATTTTAACGACCTGTTCCGCCGCTTGCCGTTTTCACACAATAGTGGTACAAAATCTGTTTTTTGTCATATCCGAAAAGAACCGAAAGCTTGTGCAAAAGCTGGGGATACTGTCAAAACGCACAACACGTGAAAAACTGATTTCTTACCTATCCGAACAGGCCAAAAAGCAAAACAGCGGTAGCTTTACCATTCCGTTTAACCGCCAACAGCTTGCCGATTTCTTGTCGGTCGACCGCAGCGCTATGTCAAATGAGTTATGTAAAATGCGTGACAAAGGACTGCTTGAGTTTGAGAAAAATAGGTTTAAATTACTGTAAGGAGAGAAATTTATGGATGTAAATTCTTTTTTTAAAAGCGTCATAGACTCTGACACCGCCCCTGTTGTCATTTGCGATTTACAGCACACGGTGGTGTATATGAACCCCGCCTCGGTTGCACGTTATAAGGTTGATATGACAGGCAAAAGTATAAAGAATTGCCACAATACTGACTCTAACGCGAAAATTGACCGCATAGTCGCTTGGTTTACAAAGAGTAAGGATAATAACATAGTGCACACATATCACAACCAAGGGGCAAATAAAGACGTCTATATGGTTGCGCTGCGTGATGATAACGGAACGCTTATCGGCTATTACGAGAAACACGAATACAGAAACAAGGAAACTGAAAAACTGCATAAAAATACGACGACCGCTGAAGCGTAAAAACTTTAGCGGCTGTTTTTATGTCAATGATGTTCGGCATCTGATTTGGTTTGGTGTACCGTTCCGTAAGGATGCTGGGGCGGTGCATAGATGGAATATATTTTGAGCGGGTGGTTGCCCACATTGATAATATTATGCCAAGTGCCCGCGGGGATGACGACAGCGTAGTTTTCATTTACACATCCCACCTCATGTAAGTTGTTTTTACAGTTACCTACATACACTTTCGCTTGCCCGCTCTCGATACGAATGAACTGGTCAACGTCGGGGTGCATTTCTACGCCGATGTCACATCTCACGGGAATGCTCATCAATGTTAGTTGCATATTGTGTCCTGTCCAAACCGCTAAGCGGAAGTTTTGATTCATATTGGTTGCGTGATTGATATTAAAGACAAATGGCTCAGGGCCGTAGTCGCGGATAGCGGGATGGCTGCCATGATTACAATTTTTCATAAAGATACCTCCTGATATAGTTTCGGTATCAGTATATGTTTCCCTTACTGTTTTGGACACAATAGCAGCCTGTTTTTGCGCAATCTTATCACAAAAAATCATCTGAACCCATCGCCTATCAGGCAGAGGTTTGGATGATTCGTATTTGGTCGAAGTGACAGGACTCGCCGTCTGCTGCGGCTTCGCCTTGCATACTATCCGCTTCGGCGACCATTGCTTCGCAACAGTACCCACCTCGCGCTCCTCGCTAAAAACAGTCCACCGGACTGTTTTTTACGCTCAGACCTTCATAAGGTTCGACTCCTGTCTCAAAAGAAAATTCCGTATCAACCAAAAGGTCGGCACGGAATTTTGGTCGAAGTGACAGGACTCGAACCTGCAGCATCCTGCTCCCAAATGGTAAAAGATACCTGATTTATAGACGTTTCCGGTTATTTCTAACCCTTTCTGCTCAAAATCACATCCTCTTTGATGCTTTTGTTTCCACTGTTTCCGTGTGCTCCGCGCGTGGATGTGGGATAAACTGTGGTCAAAAAACAACCTCGCAGTCGTTGAATTTTCTCCAACACTGCGCAGTTGTTTTTATTTCTATATCAAAAATTGATCCGCAGTAGACAAAGAAGAAATGTTTTTTCATCGCAACCTGTACGTAGACTGCAAGCAAAACACGGTAGCAATTTTGTAAAGCGTAGAAATACGCAAAATTCTCGAAAGTGTATATTGACTTGTGATATTGGCTACATTGAAGTAAAAGCAGAAATGTGATGTTATCACAGAACAGCAACAAAAGCTGTGATATAATGAAGCCACAAAGAAAAAAGGAGGACGTAAATATGTCTGCTATCAATATCAACAAAA
>JAZOCQ010000185.1:0-9209 GCA_045596565.1 Acutalibacteraceae bacterium | reverse complement strand
GCCTTGGCAGGCGACTCCACGATGACCAGTTTCGACATAATGACCGGTCTCCTTTCTTCACAACCTGATGAAAATTAACGTTTTATCTTTTTTCGGTATTGCTGACCCGCTGTTTGTTCCACACATTGTAACATTTCCAGTTCGGTCAACAGTATCAGTAACCGACGCGGAGGAAGTTCCGCTTTCTTTGCCAACACGTCCACCTGACACGGTTGCTCATCCATTAAAGCAAACACGCGTTTAGCTTCTGCACCGGCCTCTGCGGGACATTCCACCGTCACGGTTTCTGTTGTTTTCTCATTTATGTTTTCGGTATGATGCGGTTTTTGGGCAAATCCCAACGCCGCTTGGCGACAGGTTTCTTCTACGCGTTTAGCCGCTTCCATATCCAATATGCCGGCATATCGCCCCGCATATTCTTCCAAAATATCGATAGCCCGCGTCACCAGCACGGCGCCTTGCCGTATCTGCCCATGTGCGCCATCGTGTTTCCCATTAAAAACATCGCCCGGCACCGCAAACACTTCTTTGCCTTGTTCACGGGCAAAATTCGCCGTTATCAGCGTACCGCTGCGAGCGGGAGCCTCGGTGATACAAGTACCCACGCTCATACCCGCTATCAAACGGTTACGCACGTGATAATCGCACTTTTCTTTGGTAAACGGCGGATACTCGGTGACAATCGCGCCGCCGCTTTTGAGTATTTCACGGCGCAGTGCCGTATTTTCGGGCGGGTATTCCACCTCCGGCGATACCGCTTTTACCAGCACCGTCTTGCCACCCGCATACAAAGCACCTTCATGCGCCGCGGCATCTCCGCCTTTGGCACCGCCGCTGACCACAATCGCACCTGCCGCCGCCAATCCGGCACAAAGGCAGAACGTGAGTTTTGCACCATTATCCGAAATACCGCGGGTACTGACCACCGCAACGGCAGGCAAGGTGTTAAAATCAGGTAATACGCCTTGCACGTACAGTACGGCGGGAAACCCTGCCATATGCCGTAAACTGTCAGGATATCGCGCGTCATCAGGGGTCAACACCCAACCGCCGACCCGCCTCATATCCTCTACAATGCGGGTAGCACCGCGCAACGATTTATCGGTCAGCGCCTGTACGACTTTGGGACGCAATCCCAGACGTTCCAGTTGCTTTTTGTCCGCGGCATAAATGTCCGTGATATCCTCAAAATGGTCAAACAACAAATTGATAACCGTTGAACCGAGCGGCAAACACCGTTGTAACCAAATCCAATATAAACGGCGGTCAAGATTCATGCGTCACCCCGCCTTTTCATCTCCCACATCACAATCCCTGCCGCCATCGCCGCATTAAGCGATTCGGCACGACCACACATGGGGATGGTCACCCGCCGGTCACAAGCAGCGACCGTTTGTGCTTTCAAACCGTTTCCCTCGTTTCCTATCAGACACACGCACCCGTCTTGAAGCGACGTTTGTCGAATATCCTGTGCATCCGCGTGCGGCACGCATGCATACGTTTGAAAACCGCCCGCACGCAAATCGGCAACCGCCGCGGTCATATCCGCGACGTAGAATAACGGCAAGCGAAATATCCCGCCCATACTGCCGCGCAATACTTTCGGGTTATACACATCACAGCAACCCGCCGACAGCAGCAAGCCGTCCAAACCCAATGCCTCAGCAGTGCGCACCGTCGCGCCGAGATTGGCGGGGTCTTGCACGTCTTCCAGTGCAAGATACCGTCCGTTTACAGTCAAAGCCGTCAGCGCCGCACGGGTTTGCGGCATCTCACAAATACAGAAAATGCCCTGCGGAGAGGTCGTTTCGCTGATATGCTGTGCCAATGCAGGGGTGATAACCAATGCGGTGTGAGCAGTTTGCAAAATGGATTGCAACTGCGCCGCGTATGTAACCGCCGCCTGTTCGGTATACAACACCGTTTTAACACCAATACCGGATATTGCCGCATCGGTACAAAGACGTGCGCCCTCGCACGCAAACAGGTTGTGTTTGCGACGAATACGGCCGTCTGCAGACAGTTGTTTAAACAGTTTTACGTGTTGATTTTCTTTACTGCTAACCACCATACGGCATGCCTCCTCACTGCAAAAATCGGGCGTATAAAACGGAAACGGCGCCCATCGGCTTGCCGATGGGCGCAATTAGAGCTTATTTAGAGAGCGCTTTTTGAGCTTTGACAACCAGCGCTGCAAAAGCAGCAGAATCGGTTGCAGCCAGTTCAGCCAGCATCTTGCGGTTCATGGTGATACCCGCTTTTTTCAAACCATTCATGAAAGTGGAATAGTTCATGCCGTTGATTTTCGCAGCAGCGGAAATACGAGCAATCCACAGACGACGGAAATCACGTTTACGCTGTTTGCGGCCGATGTAAGCATACTGGCCGGATTTCATGACCGCTTCTTTCGCAGTCTTGAACAGCTTGGATTTCGCACCATAGTAACCCTTTGCGAGTTTTAATACTTTCTTTCTTCTTTTGCGCGTCATCATTGCGCCTTTAATACGAGCCATGTTTCGTAACCTCCGTCCTTATTTGTAGGGAATCATGCGCTTGACCTTCGCGACATTGGTCACGTCAGCGATGGTGGTCTGGCGAAGATTTCTCTTGCGTTTGGTGGTCTTCTTGTTCAAAATGTGGGATTTGTAGGCGTGTGCGCGCACCACTTTGCCGGTTTTGGTCAGCTTAAAGCGTTTTTTCGCGCCACTGTGCGTTTTAATTTTAGGCATAGTTTATATCCTCCTTAAATCTTTGCTTTCTTACTTTGTGGGCTTCGGTGCCAAGAACATCAACATTGTACGGCCTTCGAGTTTTGCGGGTTTTTCCACCACAGCAAACTCCACGCAAGCCTCTGCAAACCGTTTCATGGCATCCAAACCGATTTCGGGATGGCCCATTTCACGACCGCGGAAACGAATGGAAACCTTCACTTTATCTCCCTGCTTGATGAAACGCTGTGCATGGTTCACCTTGGTATTGAAATCACCGACATCGGTGTTCAGACCCAGACGCACCTCTTTTACGTCCACCACGTGTTGGTTTTTCTTGGCTTCCTTTTCGCGTTTTGCCTGCTCGAAACGATATTTTCCGTAATCGGCAATACGGCAAACCGGCGGGTTAGCATTAGGAGAGATTTTAATTAAATCCAATCCGCTGTCGTCAGCAAGTTTTTGCGCTTCTTTTGCGCTCATAATGCCGACCTGCTTTCCCTCCATGTCAATGACACGCACTTCGTTGTCACGGATTTGTTCGTTGACCTGCAGTTCTTTGATGGCTATGGATAAGCACCTCCACCACTGTTTAACAGTGAAAAATCATAAAACGCGGGCAGCATACACTGCCCGCGTCAATACGCAATTACCCTAAATAAGGAAAAGGTATCAGCCTGTCGGAACGGAATCCTGAGGCGAGAACGGGCAAACGTTCTGCTTTGTTTTACCGCGTCATTATAACAGACTGTTTTTCATTTGTCAAGCATTTATTGCCCGGTTTTTTCAAGATATTCTTCGAGACACAATCCCTCACTCATAATTTCCTTTGCGATTTCCTTACCGACATAGCGATAGTGCCACGGTTCATAGATAACGCCGGTCACGTCTTCTTTGCCTTTGGGGAACCGCAAAATAAAACCGTATTCCGCACAATGTTCATACAACCATTTAAACGATGCGGTGCTTTCAAAGTCTTGGCTCAAAGAGTAATTCCCGCTGCCGCCGACGTCTACCGCCAATCCCGTACTGTGCTCACTCTGACCGGGGCGTTTGACCACCGTAGCGGCTTTCACCTCGGCATCCGCTTGTGCATATCCCTGTTTTTTCCATTTATCCACTTCGTTCCAGTACAGCGTCTTTTGCCTTGCAACGGAGCGGTAGCAGGAAACCGGTTGTAAATTGAGAGACGGGTCAGCGGCATTGCCCGCCGCTAACATCTCGCGCAGCGCTTCCACCGCACGACTGTCAAACAATGTTTTTGCATTGCCGGGTATCAATTCCACGGCAGTAAAACTCGCATCATACGATTCCGGCAACGTGTTCCAATCGTTTGCCAATTTCAGATACCACACGGCGTTCGCGGGTTGCACGTATCTGCCCTCTGCACTCAGCGTAGTGACAGTTGAGTTGACGGTCGTGGACGCAGATGTCGGCACCGTCGTGGGCACAGTGGTACTCACCTCGGTTGTGGTTGCCGTAGTCGATACGGTAGTTTTGGCAGTTTCATTTTCACCGTTCAACCAAAACAATGCTAACACCACCAATATCAACCCTATCGCCAGCAACACGATTGTCAAAATCAGCACGGTGGTCGTCCGTGTATTTGAAACTTTTTTATGATGATTTCCATAGTTTGCCATATATACACATCCTATTTTATTTCCATTGTCAACAATATACCACAAATTCCGTCTGTTTTCAAGAGATACAAAAAAGAAAATCGCCGCGCAAAACGCAGCGATTTTCTTTGCCCTTCTTGCCGAGCCGTTTAAAACGGTTTCCGAGGGCGCGCACAAACAGTATATGCACCGTACACGGTTTTATTCGGATTTCTCTGCATATTTCACTTCTTTGTCAATGGTTTTCACAGGGTCAGCATACGCATCACTGACCGTCACTTCCAAATGCAAATGACAGCCATCCGCACTTTCACACGGTACACCCGACAACGTGCCGATTTTATCCGCCGCTTTCACCGTGTCCCCCACTTTTACCGAAGCAGTGACGCCGCAATATTTGGAATGCACGCCAAAGCCGTGATCCACCACGATACAACCGCCCCAAGCGGCATCTTCGCTGATACTTTTGACCGTGCCGTCTGCAATTGCTTTGACAGTCATACCCTCATTACCGCTGAAATCTGCGCCATTATGGCAACGCCAATCCCTCATGGTAGCGGAATAGACCGGTGTGGAACCGCTATATGGTTTAGCAACCGTATTGGAACCGGGCAATACAAACAACGGCTCGGATACTTGGGTTGGTGCAGTGGTAGCGACCGTTGTGGTGACGGTAGTTGTGGTGGTACGGGTGTCTGCTACGTTGGTAAGCGGTTCTACCACCTGCTGTCCCTGCGTTTTTTCAGTCTGTCCGTCAGGCTCGTCTTGTGCAATGTTGTTTGCATCCAAGAACATGGCAAACGCCACACCGCCTACTACCAGCAGACAAATTGCCAATGCCGCGTAAAAACCCTTCCCGGACACAAACTTTTTGAATTTTGAAGGTTTTCGTATCGTTGACATACTATTTCTTCCTTTCCGAAAAATATCCCCAACGATAGTGTGAACGGTTTTTGAAGATTTATGCTAAAAATAAATGTGTACAAACGTAAAGGTATATGCTATACTGTTTTTATCAGTACGCAAAGGCAGGTGTCAGTATGGCTGTCGGATTTCCTTTATATATCGATTTAGAGGGCAACAATTGCACCATTTTCGGTGGCGACGAAACGGCGTTTGATGCCGCTTGTACTTTGCGCCGTTTCGGCGCAAAAGTTACCATCATCAGCCCCACCGTCTGCGAACAATTGCTGCAAATGGAACAAGATGGTGAAATCCGTTATTTGCGCCGCAGATATTTCCGCGGCGACTGTTCCTCTGCGCGCCTTTGCTGCGCATTTACGGATGATACCGCTATCAATATTGCCATCTCGGACGAATGTAAGAACAAATCCATTCCGGTTGCGGTAAACAAACCTGAGGGGTTTGGTACGTTCAGCCTGCCGCATGCCGCCATCTTACAAGATACAGTGATTGCTGTATCGGGGGACAGCACGCCCGCTTTTCAGCGGTATATCACCGCGCGCTTGCAATCGCTTTTGCCTTCTCTTTTGGAGGAATATGAGCAATCAGAATAAATAAATTTTAAAAAGCCGTTCTTCAAACGAAGAACGGCTTTTTGTTTACGGACAATCAGATGCGGTTTTGCTGGTCAAAACGGTTCTGTTTATTTTGGTTGTTTTGTTTGTTCTGATTGTTTTGTTTGTTCTGGTTATTCTGCTGATTTTGATTGTTCTGGTTATTCTGACGATTTTCCTGCATGATTCTTTACCTCTTTCCTCGCTCCAAATTTTGGGAAGGTATACAAGATGACGTTGCATAAACAACACCTCATTTGCCATCCCATATGCAGTTTTCCCCATAACACTTTTGTTATACCTAAAACAAAAAAGAAAAAAATGCTTGCAATTTCGGAGATTATATGGTAATATTACTTTAAAGTAAAGACTGTATGTAAAGGAGTGGGGCGACCCGCTCTTTTGTATTGTTGAGGTGAATTTCAAAAATATGGCAAAAAAACGAGCAGGCGGTGCAGGTAATACCGCCGAAGTTGTACGCCGTCTGGCAGAGCCTATCGCGGAACAAGCGGGCGTGTTTATTTGGGACGTCCGTTTTGTGAAAGAAGGTGCCGATTGGTATTTGCGGGTATTCATTGACCGTGAAGAACAAGGCGTCACCATTGAAGATTGCGTGGCGGTGTCCCGCAAACTCAGTGACGTGTTAGATGAAAAAGACCCCATTGCACAATCCTATTGTTTAGAAGTCAGTTCTCCCGGCATCGAGCGGGAATTGACCCGCCCCGAACATTTCGAAATGTTCACCGGTGCCGCCGTGGTGGTACGCTTGTATCAAGCGATAAACGGCGAAAAAGAATTTGCAGGTATTCTGCAAGCACCGACCGAGGAAAGTAAAGTGGTGCTCATCGATATTGATGACAACACATTGGAATTTGAACGTAAAGAAATCGCTGCCGTACACGTGTTGGAAGAAGAATACGATACAGCAGACGATGCACAATAAATGAAACGTCATAAACGGAGGGTTTTCTCATGACAAAAAAAGAAACAACCGAGTTCTTTGAAGCACTCAAAATGCTGGAAATCGAAAAAGGCATTTCCGGCGAATACTTAATGGAAAAAATCCGCACTGCAATTGTCAGTGCAGTCAACAAGGATTATGATACCAAAGATAATGTCACGGTAATCATGGACCCTGTTGCCAATGTTTTCAAGGTTTCCATCCGTAAGGAAATCGTGGAAGAAATTATCGACCCGAAAACAGAAATTCTGCCGGAAGCGGCGGGTAAATACACCAGAAAACCCGTTGTGGGCAATTTCGTGGAAATTCCTCTGGAACCCAAGCAGTTCGGTCGTGTGGCTGCACAAGCGGCAAAACACACCATTCACCAAGGCATCCGTGAAGCGGAAAAGAGCCAGCAAATGGAAGAGTTCCAGCGTTGTAATCAGGAATTGGTTACCGCACTCGTTCGCCGCGTCGACCCGCGCACCGGCGCTGTTACCGTGGAATTCGGCAAAGGCGAATCGGTGTTACCCAAAACCGAACAAATCGGCGATGAGGTCATCACCGAAGGCAGCCGCATTAAAGTTTACATTGTTGACGTGAAAAATAACGAAGGTGACCCGCGCGCACTCATTTCCCGCACCCATCCCGGTCTTGTCAAAAGATTGTTCGAGATGGAAGTGCCGGAAATCTTTAACGGTGTGGTAGAAGTAAAAGCGATTTCCCGCGAAGCGGGTTCCCGCACCAAAATTGCCGTGGTTTCCCACGACGAAAACGTCAATCCCATCAGCGCTTGCATCGGCGTGCGCGGCGCGCGTATCGCCGGCATCGTCGAGGAATTGGGCGGCGAAAAAATCGACGTTATTGAATACAGCGAAGACCCCACCGTATTTATCGCCGCCGCATTGTCCCCCGCCAAAGTCTTGTCAGTGGAAGTTGACCCCAACGGCGAAAAAGCCTGCCGTGCCACCGTGCCGGACGGACAATTATCCCTCGCCATCGGTAACAAAGGTCAAAACGCCCGCTTAGCAGCGCGTCTGACCGGTTGGAAAATTGATATCCGCCCCGAAAGCGGTTTCTACGGTGAGGATACCTCTGACTAATCTATCTCAAACGGAAAGGAGAAAACGCTATGCCCGAAAAGAAAATCCCAATGCGGCGTTGTGTAGGTTGTAACGAACACAAACCCAAACGCGACTTAATCCGCGTGGTGCACACCGAAAACAATGGGTTCACCATTGATTTGACCGGCAAGAAAAACGGGCGCGGCGCATATATTTGCAACAGCCTTGCCTGTTTGCAAACCGCACACAAAAAGCACGCGTTAGAGCGTTCTTTCTCCTGTAAAATCCCGGAAGAAATCTACGCCCGCTTAGAGGAGGAATTACTGCAAGGTGAACAGTAAACTGCTGGGCACGCTCGGTATCTGCCGCCGCGCCGGTCATCTGACACTCGGTTTTGACGCCGTGTGCGACTTAATGAAACAGCGCCGCGCAAAGTGCGTTTTAACCGCCGCCGACCTGTCCGAAAAAACAAAAAAAGAACTGCTGTTTGCAGGTAAAGAACAACATACCTTGCTGTATGACCTGCCCTATGACAAAGCGACCATATCCGCCGCTTTGGGTTTACAAAAACCGGTGGGCGTGATTGCCACCGATGATGAAGGCTTTGCGAAAGCCGTCGCAAAACATATCCCTGCCGAAATAAAGGAGGACGATGCCCTATGATGATAAAATATCGTGTCAGTGATGTTGCCAAAGATTTTGGCGTCCCTGCAAAAGAAATTATTGAATTGCTTTCCAAATATTTCGAACCCGCGAAAAAAAGCGCAACCGCGTTAGAGGAAAATGAACTGGATATTGTGTTTGAACACTATACCCAGAAGTTCGCGGTGGAGAATTTCGACGCATACTTTGCCACCGCCGCCCAGCGTCCGGCAAAAGTAAAAGAAAAACCCGTCGAACAACCCAAAGAAGAAAAGAAACCCGCTGCTCAGAAAGCGGAGAAACCCGTTGCTCAAAAGACGGAGAAGCCTGCTCAAAAGGCGCCGCAAAAGGCTGAAAAGCCCGTCGAAAAGCCGGTAAAAGATACCGGTCCCGCCGTGGTCATTCCGCCGATGCAGAAAAAGAAAAAACAACCCGCTCAGAAAATCGAGCGTGGTCCGATTGAACGCCGTGTGGTGGATACCCGCACCGTGCAAGTGGACGTAGGAAAATACGACGAAAAATTTGACGTGATGGCGCAAACCAACAGCCATCGCGGCAACGAAAACGCCGTTCGTAAACAAAAAATTAATCAAAAATCGCAACAATACCGCAAACCGCAACGCCGCCGCGAAACCGAGGCGGAGCGTTTGAAACGTATCGAAGCCGAACGTAAGAAAAAACAGATGACCATTTCGGTTGGAAGTCGGATCGTA
>JAZOCQ010000184.1:0-2140 GCA_045596565.1 Acutalibacteraceae bacterium | reverse complement strand
AAGTGCTGCGATCTTTTTCATAACCGCGCCTCCTCTCCTGCTTATCCTATCATACGCACATTAAAAAGTAAATCTATTTTTAATAGAATGCTTTACTTTTTACAAGGGTTGTATTACTATTATATTGTTAATATTCGTGTTTCTTGGAGTGATAGTATGCTAAAAAAACAGCAGGCAATCCTGTCTTACGCATGTATCATAGCGGTAGCCATTCTGTTGGCGTTTAACTACCAGTTATTTATTGTGAAAAACAACTTCGCGCCTGCGGGCATTAACGGTATCGCCACCATGATACAGTACAAAACAGGATTTAGCATTGCGTATATGTCCATTCTTATCAACGTGCCGTTATGTACCCTTGCCTACTTCCTGCTGGACAAGCAATTCGCCAAGAAAACGCTGTGTTTTTGTCTTACCTACTCGGGTGTCTACCTGCTTTTACAGAAAATCGGTCTTTCTGCATTCCAATACGATGCGGGCGGACACGATACCATTTTCCCCGTGATCATCAGCGGCATTTTAGGCGGCGTGGTATATGGGTCGTGCATACGTCTGGGCGCTTGCACCGGCGGCACCGATGTTTTCTCGAAATATATCAGCGAAAAGCGGCCATCCTTAAACTTCTTTTGGGTGACCTTCATCATTAACGCGGTAGTGGCGGTGGCATCTTTCTTCGTATATGCCGCACCCGACGGAACCGGGGCGCTTTCCTATGATTATAAACCCGTTTGTCTGTGTATTATGTACTGCTTCTTATCCAGTTTTGTAGGCAACTACATTATCCGCGGCACCAAATCGGCATATAAATTCACCGTCATCACATCCCATGCAGAAGAAATCAACGATGAGATCTTACATACGTTAAAACACGGTGCCACCCAAATGGCAGCGCTGGGCACCTACAGCAACGACAAAAAACAGGTGATCATCTGTGTGGTCAACAAACATCAGTTGTCGGATTTCCAGAAAATCTTAAGCAAATACGACGACACCTTCTCCTTCTCGGAGATGGTCAACGAAACGTACGGCAATTTTAAACATATACGATAGGAGAGATCGCTATGAGTTACGTACACGATTTAGAAGCCATCATCGCGCAACACGCGGACGAAACCACCGCTATCAGCGATAAGATCTGGGGATATGCGGAATCCCGTTTTCAAGAGTACCGCTCTTCCAAGGAAATTGCCGCGTATCTTGAAACGCAGGGGTTTGAGATCACCTGGAATTTAGGCGATGCTCAAACCGCATTTGTGGCACAATACGGTGCAGGGAAGCCCGTCATTGCGTTTTTAGGCGAATACGATGCGTTAAACGGTCTGTCACAGTTGGCTGACTGCAACGCACACGCACCGCTCGATACCCCCGACGGGCACGGTTGCGGACACAACCTTTTGGGCGCAGGTGCTATGGCGGCGGCGGTCGCTATTAAAGACTATATGACAGAGAAAAGTTTGCCCGGCACCATTCGGTTTTACGGTTGTCCCGCCGAAGAAAATGCGGGTGGCAAAGCGTTTATGGTAAAAGCCGGTTGCTTCGACGATTGCGATATTGCGCTCACGTGGCATCCTGCCTGGCAAAACAAAATCATTCACACCGGTTCGCTTGCCAACGTGCGCGTATTCTTTACGTTCCACGGCATCTCTGCACACGCGGCGGGCTCTCCGCATTTAGGCAGAAGTGCGTTAGACGCCGTTGAACTGATGAACGTCGGTGTCAACTATATGCGCGAGCATATGATTGATGATGCGCGTATTCACTACGCTGTCACCAATACGGGCGGCACCGCTCCCAACGTTGTGCAGTCGGAAGCGCAGGTGCTGTATGCTATACGCGCCCCCAAAGTGTCGCAGGTCAAAGAATTGTTTGACCGCGTGTGTAAAGTGGCACAAGGCGCGGCGTTGATGACCGAAACCACCGTGGACATCAAACAGGTCGCGGCGTACGCCGATTATATTGCTTGTGAACCGATTTTAGAGCGGATGCGGGTACATATGGACGCCGCGTTGCCGTTGGAATACACCGCCGACGAATTGGCGTATGCGGCGCAATTCCGCGACGTTATCACCGATCTTGACGGCAAAGAGTTAAAAGACGCCGCGAAAAAGTGCGCCAAACTGTGTGACGATGACTTAACCAC
>JAZOCQ010000183.1:0-4379 GCA_045596565.1 Acutalibacteraceae bacterium | reverse complement strand
CAACCGATTATACCGACAATGCCAATGATGATTCCTAAAATCATACTTGCAATACCGCTGCCGATAACCTGCATTGCCAGACTCATTGCCGTGCCGAGTACAAGTGCGGAAATGATACCAAAGGTATAGGCGAATATATTTGCCGGATTTTTTGCCTTGGCATCGAGCTTACGAAGGGCAACGATTTTGGAATTGTCTTTGGGTGCGTATTCCTTTGCAATAGATTCTGCGTAAATTTTGTCTGTGTTCATTTTATGAACCTCCTTTTCGATTTTACAACATAATTGTACACCGCAAAAGAAGGAAACTGAACAACACGATTCAAGAAATGTGTTGAATTTAGAGCGATATAATTATTCTCACAAGTATTATAGCATAAAATCAATATTAATAAAAGAGTTCGGCGGTAAGGATTTTTGTTTTTTAGCGTTCTTAAAAGAAACAATGCTTCCGTTGCAAATAATAGGTGCAGTGCTTATCATCGGCGGTGCGATGATTGGAGAGTTGGTAAAACCAAAGAGAACAAAAAGCAGTACACAATAATAAACCGAGTGAACAGAAGTTAAATGGCATACTTTCGTAGGAATATTATCTCCACCCTAAATTAATCGTTCTTGCTAATTGCTTGCTAATCAAACACAGTAAAACAATATAAAACCAGCGGTAACGGCGTAACACAAGATAACACTTTAACCTTAAAAATCCCCTGACAGCAGGGGATTTTTAGGTATTACAAGGGATGCGAAAGCCGTTTCCTTCGGTATCTCCTAAGACTTAGATGCGCGTTCGATTCGCACTACGGGTGCCAAAAACCTCGTTCCTCGGAACGAGGTTTTTGATGAAGAGAATAGCATACGCTGTTCTTGGTTTATGCGTTTTCTTTCCCTTTGTTTTTTGCTTATATACGCAACAACGTAAAATTACATACACTATCTTTGAGGTGAGAATATGGGCGTTAAAGATATTGTAGCTGAAAGATTCAAAGAATTGTGCGAACAGCGAAATATAAAAGTAAATGAACTGGCGAACATATCGGGTGTTACACCGTCCACGGCATATAGTATGCTGGACGAAAAACGGAGGGACGTTTCCATTGTGACTATTAAAAAGTTTTGCGACGGTTTGGGAATTACTCTCGGAGAATTCTTTTCCACGCCCGCATTTGATGCGTTAGAACAGGAAATTGAATAAGGAGAATCCGTTGTGAAATATAGAAAGCTGTTATGTTTAGGCAAGAAATCCTTTTTATTGCATAAGAAACCCCCCGTCGAATTGACAGGGGTTTCTTTCTGTTTTATTGAAACGTATCGGTGGTTTCAAAATACGCGAGGGCGACTTGGTCGGCGGTCAAACAAGTATCGTATACACGGCTGGTTATCAGGGTGTATCCCGTCAGATTGGTGAGAGCCTGCCCCGATGCCGCGGGATTGAAGCCGATACCCAGTTGGTTATACGCTTCGTTTTCCACCGCTAAAAATTCGCCTTGCATTTTACCGCTGCTCACCGCCACACCGTTTTGATATAGTGTGAGGGTCTTGTCGGCTGGGTTATAGGTTGCGACGATGTGTTGTACGGTGTTGCCGGCAACAATGTTGCCGTTCCAGTTACGGTCGATTGCGTTTGGCATCGCGTCTATGTAATGGGTAGAACCGGAGTCCGCCATCTGAAAGTGTAGATTTAAGGTGGGGTTTTCCAATGTGAGCATCAGGCCGTTGCCATCCCTGCTGCCGAACAGATTGTAGCCGCCACCGGGCGTTTCGGGCAAACTGTCCAACGTAATGCACATTTCAAGAGTAATGCCGCCGTCAACCAATTCTTTGAATTCTGCGGGGGAGGCGATATCGTTCAAGGTGGCGGTGATACGTCCGCCGGAGTTGGGTTCGGCATAGAACGCATTTACTTCTACTTCCTCGCCTTTGTGGTATACGGTGTAGGTGTCTATGATGCCTTTGCGGTTAACAACGTCAACGTTGGCGGTGCCGACGTTGGTGATGGTGCCGTCGGCAAATTGCAAATCCATATACGGCGCGGGCAGGGTGGTGTCGGGACGTTCGGACGGTTCTGTGAACCGATAGCCGTTGTTGTTACGGTTGGAAAAATACTCGCCGTCCTCTGCGGGTTGATATGGTAATTGTAACGTTTCCTCCGAGAAACCGGAAATAATGACCTCTTTGACGTTGCCTGTACCAAGCTCGAACTGTTCGGCATCGTTGTCATATAACCACCAAAACGCCTTACCGGCACGGGTGGTGTCTTTCTGGAAATGACGGAATTCGTTGAAATATTTGGTGTGATTGTACGCGGTGGTCGGGAGGACTACAATCGTGGGGTCAATGGTGGTGTATAATTCTACCGTGCCACCCGGCAAACCGTGGTGCGCCATTTGCATGATGTCGCTTTTCAGATACGAGCCCCACATGGCAACCATTTCATCACTGCCCGTTTCGCCGATATCACCCAGCATAGCAATTTTTTGTCCTGCGATGTTGATGCAGAACGTAACCGAGGTGTTATTCACCTTGTTTTCGGTCAGGTCATGAGTGGACAGCGGATAAAAATCCTCAACGGTATGCAAAATTTCAATTTTCGCATCGGCAAAGTGGTGCACCTGTCCGGTGTGCGGGGTAACCACCTGCGCACCGAGTTTTTTCCATTTTTCTACCGCGGTTCCGAAACTGTCTGCACGGGTGCCCGTCTCAAAGTTGAACAGTATTTGCTCAATTTTGAGGTCGTTTCCGTCAAAGCGGTTCAAAAATTCGGTAGCGACATCGATGTGGTCACCGTGCGGATGGGTGATAAACCACGCGGCAACGGTGATGGTGTCCAGTACATTTTGTTGTTGCATCAATGCATACAGATGGTGGCTTTCGTAGTTGTCGGCTTCTGTGGCACCGCCGTCTACAATGATAAATCTGCCGTCTGACAACCGCATCAGATAAGACATACCCTCTGTCGCGCGGTCGTATTTGAGCTGCACTTGTGTGAACAGCGGCTCGCATACTTTGGATTTTTTGGTGTATGCATTGTCCTTTTTACGGGTTTCCAGCAGTGTTCCTGCGGGCAGTTCTATAATATGTGCGCGGTTTTCCGCGGCTATGTAATAGGCGTATACCGTTTTTTCGCCTTCTTTTGTAAACGAAGCGAACAAGTTTTTGCCTGCATCCACCGTAACGGTGTTGTCAGCATACGTTTTAAAGCCGTTGTGTTTAAGTTTTTTCAGGTATGCCGAAAATTCTTTCTCGGTTGTCTGTTCGATGAGATGGGTAATTTGTTCAGCATTGCCCGTCATTTTACCGCCGTATGTACCGCCACTGTAAATGGGCAATGTGCCTACCGCAATACCCTCGTCGTCATCGGTTTTGGTGAAAACACCTGCGATGAACAGCATGCCGACTGTAATGGCGATTGCAGCGAACGCAATGCCTGCGCGAAGGAAAACTTTCTTTTTTTGCATAGCAGCACCTTCTTTCGATAAAAGTATAGCATCGGTTGTTTTACATTGTCAACGAAAACGCTCCCGCTCACCAGCACGTTGAGCGGGAGTGAATACAATCGTTATTCTTCTGCCTTATAACCGGCGCACACTTCTTGTATGACCGAGGCGGGTGCTTCTGAATAGCGGGCAAATTCCAGCGTGAAACTGCCTCTGCCTTGGGTGGTGGAACGAAGCAAAGTGCAGAAATCGTGCATCTCTGCCATCGGCACCTCGGCGGTGACACACGTGTTGCCGTCCTCGGCAGGTTCCATGCCCAGCACACGGCCGCGGCGGCGGGTGATTTCACCCATCACGTCACCGGTGTTATCAGCGGGCACAAACGCGTTGAGCATACCCAGCGGCTCTAACAAGACGGGGTTCGCCTGCGGAATGCCCGCTTTGTAAGCGAGAGAAGCCGCTGTTTTGAACGCCATTTCGGAGGAGTCGACGGGGTGGTACGAACCGTCGGTGAGCACCGCTTTGACACCTACCATGGGATATCCCGCGAGGGTGCCGACCTGTGCGCTGTCCCGCAAGCCTTTTTCGACGGCGGGGAAGTAGTTTTTGGGTACCGCACCGCCGAACACGGTTTCTTCAAACACGAGTTCTTCGCTGTCGCACGGCGAGAATTCAATCCACACGTCACCGAACTGCCCGTGACCGCCCGATTGTTTTTTGTGTCTGCCTTGTACTTTAACAGATTTTCTGATAGTTTCACGGTAAGCAATCTTTGGAGGCTGTAAAATAGCCTCTGCACCGAATTTAGATTTAAGGCGTGAGATAATAACATCAATATGTTGTTCTCCAAGTGCAGAAAGTATTAACTCTTTAGTTGCTTTATCGTTTTTAATGATAATAGTTGGATCTTCCTCTGTTAAACGGTTAAGAGCGGTAGCGATTTTTT